>DASRJV010000064.1:0-11045 GCA_035649295.1 Propionibacteriaceae bacterium | reverse complement strand
CCCTCCGACTAGGTTGGTGACCCGTCAATACCGCCGTCATACCGGCTCCCTCCATTGTCACCGCGGGTCCCGCGGATCTACTTCACCCCCCGGCACATCGTCTGCCGACTGTCGTTCCGTCAGGTCGATCGAGCCTGATCGAAGGTCGGCACCACTCGAACATACTCGCGATTCTTGGGACGATCTAGTCCCGTACGGAGCTGGCTGACGCCTCCTTGGGCAACCAAACGGTGGTGCCACAATTACGCTTTTGAATCGATTCAGGCCTCGTCAGCCGCCGCAGCATCGGGAGAAAGCGCCCATGGTCGACGACGACCCGCTAAGGAGGACGCGGATCCCGGGATCCGCGCACTCGTTCGTCGAAGGACTTCCGGCGCTCGTGGACGCCCGGTCGGCATCGATTTTGACTTCATCGACTACCGTGCCGCAGGTTTGAGATTCTAGTTAGGCGCGTCGGGTCTGCATGAGCATCACGGGATACGGTCCTGCGGATTTCTCAGCCGTCGCATACTCAGCCGGGATCACGTTGTCCATCTGCATCCGGAAATTGTCTGTATCGGTTGCATCGAACGTGACTCGCCAACGCCAACCACCGCCGTAGTCACCCTCCAGCTCGAGGGCCCCACCCGTGCCACGGCTTCCGGAGAACATCATTGGCGTTGGCTTCTGATGCCACGAGTCACCCCACATGGCCACGAGGGAGCCGCCTTCATCGGCAAGCCCGATCACCATGAACCCATCCTGTGGGCCGTCGTCCGGGTGCTCCCACCAGTAGGCAATGGAGACGAGATGACCGCCGGCAGCGTGCGAAACCGTGGCTCTGGCCGGAAACTCGGCGAGTGGGTCGGCGGGCATCAACCGAAACCCGTTCGTACCAGTCCAGGTCCCTTCGGAATCGGGCAGGAGCATCCGTCAACAATAGAGGTCGAGCGGAGGTGGTATGCGCCAAGTCGTGTATTCGGTCGCGATGAGCCTTGACGGCTACATCGCTGGCCCTGCGGGTGAAGCCGACTGGATCGTCATCGATCCAGAGATCGACTTTGACGCCATGTTCGCGCGCTTCGACGTCATTCTCATGGGGCGAAAGACGTACGAGATCACGCGGACCCACCAGGGCGGATCGACGCCAGGTATCGAGTCCTACGTCTTCTCGCGAACCCTGAGGCAAGCCGATTGCCGTGGCGTCACTGTCTCAGACAATCCGTCGCAGACGGTTTCGGCGCTGAGGAAGCAACCGGGCAAGGACATCTGGCTTTTCGGTGGTGGGACGCTCTTCGGGAGCTTGCTTGAGCTCGGGCTCGTCGATCGAGTCTCGGTCGCGATCATCCCAGTCATTCTCGGCGGCGGCGTCCCATTGCTGCCCGACTCGCCAAGCCAAGCGAAGCTGCGGCTGGTCGAGCACCAGCTCTATGCCAAAACTGGCACTGTCTCACTGGAGTATGCGGTCAGCCGGGAACGAGCTGGATCAAAGCTGCGCTCCTGATCGAGCGACAACCAAAGGGCCAGGTGCGTTAGGTACCCGATCCCCCGAGATCGGACTCTCGCAGCGGATCACCGCCGTCGATGAGCAGTTTTCCGCCAGGCACCAATGCGGCCATGATGCGACGACGAGCCTGCTCGCCGCGCCGCGGGTGACGCCCATCCAGGGCGCCGACCCTAATGGCAAACGCCAAGTCGTAGGCCGCTTCCCCCGGCGCCAGTTCGAACTCCTCAGCTGCAACGCACCGGA
This sequence comes from Propionibacteriaceae bacterium, assembly GCA_035649295.1. GTDB lineage: Bacteria > Actinomycetota > Actinomycetes > Propionibacteriales > Propionibacteriaceae > Microlunatus. The sequence continues at coordinate 9,316 of DASRJV010000064.1, read as the reverse complement.
CGCTCAACCGGCCTGCGGCGATCTCGGCGGCGGCGAGTCGCTCGACCTGCGCGACACCCTTCGGCGACCTATCGATCACTAGCACGTGCCCATCACCTATCCGCTCGGCAACGGCCCGTGCTGCAGCACCAGGTGCACCTCCAATCTCGAGTACCCGCATGCCTGATCGGAGCGGCAGGGCATCGACGATCTCCGCGAGGCGAGGTGACAGGGACGCAGTCATGTCCCAAGTGAAGCAAGTCGGCCTTACTTAGCCTGGCCGCTGCATCTCGTCATTGCGTTGCTGTCGCCGATCTTCGCGTTGCAGGGCCCGCTCGTGAGCCTGGCTGATCAGCTGGTCGATGTCTTGGCGACGCGGACTGGGGTTGATGATCGACGCCCAGGCCTGCCTGCCGTACATGGGATGGGGCATCATTGTGTCGAGCTGGGTGAAGTCAACCTCCGGGCGATGGTCGTTGAACTTAGCGGCTGGGTAGCCGAACTGCCGCCGGAACTCGTCCCGTCCGAGGTCGATGTTGAGCCGGAACACATCCGGCCGGTCGAGGTCGGAGTCTTCGTCGAACCCCGGCATGTCGCGTATCACGATCGTGGCGAACGGCCGCACCCGCTCGGGCCCGACATAGAAGAATCGATTGCCCCAATTGCTCTCTGGGGCACCGTTCTCGGCAGTGCCTTCCAGACACTCCACCGCAGGCAGTCCGCGGATTTCAGCGGTGAGGTCATCCATGGCCGAGGATGCAACCTGCGTCAGTGAAGGTGCCGGTGTGAGGTGCAGGACGGCATCGTTGCGGTCGAGCGTCTCCGCGTCGAGCGGGAGGTCATCGATGGTCATACCCCTCTACCGTACCGTTGAACCTGCAATTGAGACTTACAGCAAGATCCAGGCGAAACGGAGCAATGAAGCCTCCAAAAGGGGTCCAGTCCCAGAGGATCCGCTACCGCCCCGCAGACCTGGCGCGGGAACATGGCATCTCCGCCCAAGCGGTCCGCAATTACGAGCGTGACGGGCTGCTGCCGGCGACCGAGCGCACCGCGAGCGGTTATCGGGTCTACACAGCCACTCACGCGCAGGCGCTCCGTACCTTCCTGGCATTGGTCCCGGCACACGGCTATCCAGTCAGCCGCGCAGTGATGCATGCGGTCAATTCCGGAGCTATCGATTCCGCCTTGCGCATTATCGATGAGAGCCATGCTGGCCAGTTGCGCGACCGGTCAACGCTGGACGCCGTTGCATCGGCCATCGGCGTATTCACCGTGTCGCCCAGCGACGGTCCCGTCGAGGACGGAGCCAGCTGGACGATCGGCGAGCTCGCCCGACGGCTCGGCGTGACACCCGCGACACTGCGCAAATGGGAACGCGCCGGAATCCTCAACCCCATACGCGACCAGCTCACCGGGTACCGCCGCTACGACATAGCAGACGTCCGCGATGCCGAGTTGGCTCACTTGCTCAGACGCGGGGGCTACCTGCTCGCCGACATCGCCCTTGTCCTCGCTCAGGTCCGCGAGGCGGGCGGCCCGGAAGCCCTAGTCGATTCCCTGGCCGCCTGGCGGCAGCGCCTGACCAGCCGCTCCCGCGCAATGCTCACTGCCGCCAGTCATCTCGCCGACTATCTGCAGCTTCAACACCAGGGTTGACCGGAATGAGGAGGCTCTTGACCGGCGGGTTGATCACGCCGGTAAGGCGTCGGAGGTTACCGCCGGCCCGGAATACCCAGTTCGCGACCTCGGTAGAACGCTTCCTCGGCCTCGAGCACATAGGGAGCCATTGCTTCGCGGCGGCGATTCTCAGCCTCTGAGTCTCGCCAGGCGTCGCATGATTCCTTTGAGTCCCAGAAAGAAACGCCGATGATCTCTTGGCCGTCTTCAGACCAGTAGGCGTAGGCACGAGCCAAGCCCTCCGGATATGGCTTGGGTTGCCAGACGTGTTCGAAGTCATCCAAGGCATCCGCTCGTATCTTGCGGGTAGTCATCCAGACGAAGTACTCCATGGCCGCCTCCTTGTACTTGTACCTGGTCGTCATCTGCGCCTGGAGCCTGTGAAGGTGTTTCGACAAGCTGAGCACGCATGATCGCCAGACTCACTGTGATCATCGCACCCATGCCCCCGGACGCCGGAGCTGGTGCAGACTGAATTCGTGGCCAGCGCAGCGAACTACAGCGTGGTCACCGCATTGAGCCACGCCGGACTCGTCCGCGACCACAATGAGGACAGCCTCGTCATCGGCCAATGGACCTTATGTGCCGCAGAAACCGAGACGCCACAGACCCTTGCGTTTCCGATCGCCAGCCCATTGCTGGTCGCGGTCGCGGATGGTCTCGGCGGACATCCTGGCGGTGATGTTGCAAGCTCACTTGTAGTTCGGGAGTTGGCCCGTGCGGGACCCATGATCGACAGCGAACAGAAGCTGCGGGATGTTCTTAATGCCTGCAACAGGGCTTTGTACGGCATCGCTGCAGATCAGCCGACGCTGATAGCGATGGGCACGACGGTTGCCGGGGTGCTGCTGACGTCTGATCAAGTATTCGCGTTCAACATTGGAGACAGCCGGGTCTATATACATGGGCCGGACGGCCTTCGACAAGTCAGCGTCGATGACAGCCCGCCATTGGCGCCCGGCCAAGAGCACACCGTCATCGTGACCCAGACTCTTGGTGGAGGACTCAGCTATGCCGACGTTGAGCCACATGTGGCGGCATTTGAGCAGTCGACCGACGTGCGCTGGCTCATCTGCAGTGATGGGCTTTCGGATCTGGTACCCAGTGAGACCTTGAGTGATCTACTCGAGGAGTCCGAGGACAGTCGGGCCGCCTTCGAGCTGTGGAAGGCAGCGATCGAGGCCGGCGGCCATGACAACATCACGTTGGCCCTCATCCGAGTCGCCGACTGATCCCGAGGCCGGTAGCGGCTCAGCTTGAGTAGTGTCAAGCACACCCCAACTGAAGAGGTGGCATGAACGCACTGGACGATCGGGTGGCTGCATTTCGTCGTTTGCACTCCTCAGGCTGCTTTGTGATGCCGAACCCGTGGGACAGAGGCAGCGCGCGGGCCCTGGAACAGATGAACTTCAAGGCGCTGGCCACGACGAGTGCTGGGTTCGCCTGGACGTTGGGTCGCGCTGACAATCAGGTGACGCTCGATGAGGCAGTCGAACATCTTCGCCTCATTGCCCATGCCGTAGCCGTACCGGTGAACGCAGACTTCCAAGGCGGCTTCGCGGACGACCCGCAGCAGGTCGCCGCGAACGTCAAGCTCGCCGTGGCCACGGGGATTGCCGGACTCTCGATCGAAGACTCGACGAGCGACGACGTACAACCGCTCTATGAGTTCGATCTGGCCGTGGAGCGGATGCGAGCTGCGCGACGAGCAATCGATGAAAGTGGCACAGGCGTCGTTCTCACCGGCCGATCGGAGGGGTTCGTGGTCGGACGTCCCGACATCGACGAGACGATCCGAAGGCTCCGAGCGTACGCCGAAGCTGGCGCCGACTGCCTCTACGCTCCGCGGATCGACAAGGTCGAGCAGATTGCCGCGATCGTCGCCGCGGTGGCACCCAAACCAGTCAACCTACTGATCAACACGCCCTTCATCACTGTCACGGAGGCGGCCGACCTCGGCGTACGGCGGATCAGCGTTGGCGGCACGCTCGCGCGCGCTGCATGGCGCGGGTTCTTGCAGGCCGCGAACGAGATCGGGGACACGGGGACTTTCTCCCAGTTCGAACAGTTGCCGAACGTCGATGCCCTGTTCAGCGATCAATAGCGTTCCTCAGCCTGCCTCGCTTGGCTCAGCTGGAGCGGTCGGCTAGCGGAATGTTGTGATTGAGCCGGAAGAGGTTGTCCGGGTCGTACTTCCGCTTCACCGTCTGCAGGCGTTCGAGATTCGCACCAAACGTATCCCTGACAGACTGGTCACCCTCTTCATACAGGCCGGGAAAGTTGAAGTACTCGCGATCACTTGAGAATGGCTTGAGCGCACCAAAAACCTCCCTTCCCCACTTGATGCATGCTGCGTCATCCTCCGGCCTCTCCCAGTTGGCCTCGATCCCGATGAGATACGGCGCGGAACGATCACCAAAAGCAGTGTTCTGCGGTGGTACGCGGCCGAGGGCCCCACCGAGTTGCCAGACATCCAGGGTGGAGTGGTGTGACGGACTGGCTTCGTTGAGCCTGATGAGGGCGTCGATCGCCTCCGCCGACAATTCGTTGAGGTACCTGGACTTCCAGTAGTAGCGCATCTCATGGGCTGGGTAGTCGGCGTCGAAGAATCGTTGCACCTCAAGGTAGCGAATCGCTTCGCTCAGATCAGCGATTGGTGAGCCGTAGTCCCGCAACGACTGCAGCGCGGCTTCACCCTCCCCCGCATCGCCGGCATACATCGCCAGGTAGACGACGATCGGTGCGCCGTGGTGCTCGGCCGGAATCTCCTCGATCTCTGGCGCATGCCAGAGGATGGCGAAGGAACTGATTTCATCCGATGCTTCTTGGCTCCATTCGCGGTAGAACTGCAGTGCCGCTTGAGCTTCCATACCCGTGCCCGGATGAATGACGAAGGCGAAGAACACGTCCGGGCCGACTGGATAGGCCCGGTACTCGAATGAGGTGACAACACCAAAGTTGCCGCCACCACCCTGCAACGCCCATAACAAGTCGGCGTTGTTTTCGCTGCTTGTTGTGATGAGTTCACCGCTAGCAGTTACGACGTCAGCGGACGTGAGATTGTCACAGCTAAGTCCGTATTTGCGACGGAGCCAACCGATGCCCCCCGCCAGCGTCAAACCAGCGATTCCCGTCTCGGTGACGACGCCCATCGGAACGGCCAGCCCGAATGCCTGCGACTCGTGGTCAAGTTCACCAATGGTGACCCCACCTTCTGCCCTGACCGTCTGGGTGAGGGGATCGACTCGAACACCCTTCATAAGGGACAGGTCAATCACGAGCCCGCCGTCGCACACCGCATTTCCAGCGGCATTGTGGCCCCCGCCTCGGACGGCAACGAGCAGATCGTGCTCCTTTGCGAAGTTCACCGACGTGACCACGTCAGCGACCCCCGCGCACTGCACGATAAGCGCTGGCTGTCTGTCGATCATGCCGTTCCACACGGCCCGGGCATCGTCATAGTTCGCGTCCGAGGGCAGCACCAACCTGCCTCGCATCACCACCGCCAAAGCCGCGATGGCCTCGTCGGAAACCGTTGTGGTCCGTCCGTCACGCGTACGCAACTCAGTCTGGGACACACCATCTCCGTCCGTGGGCCTGGTCGACACGACCCAGCCTATGGCTGCTCTAGCGGGCGTTGTCCGCCAACCTCCTTCTATTGGCACGACATTTCGCTCTCGGAGAACACCTAATCGCCGGGAAGAAACCCGCCTTGAAATGCCTTGAGTCTATGACGCTCAACTTATGGGCGACTCCTTTGGAAGGCGAACCTGATGTCGACAACCCGGTTACCTGTCTTGTTCCTCACCGACCTCGTCGTACTGCCCGGGATGGTGGTACCGATCGAGCTCGACGACGCTGCGCGCGCAGCGGTGGATGCAGCGAAGGCCCACAGCAATGGCGCACTACTGGTGGCTCCCCGTCTTGAAGATCGTTATGCCTCGTATGGTGTGATAGCCGAGATCGTGCAGCTCGGGCGCCTGGCCACCGGCGAGCCCGCGGCTGTGATCAAGGCCGAGCGGCGCGTCAAGATCGGCTCTGGCGTCTCGGGTCCGGGAACTGCGCTCTGGGTGGAGGCTGAGGAACTTCCAGAGGCCGCGCAAGACACTGAGGAAATCCGAAAGCTCGCGGCCGAGTACAAGGGACTGGTCATCGCAACGCTGCAGCGTCGCGACGCTTGGCAGGTCATTGACACGGTCAATCGCGTCACGGATCCCTCAACACTGGCCGATCTTGCCGGTTACGCGCCCTGGCTGAGTGATGAACGGAAGCGCCAGCTCCTGGAGACTCCCGATGTCGTCGCACGGCTCACCCCGCTGATCGAGTGGACCAAGGCGTACATCGCAGAGACCGAGGTCAATGACAAGATCGCCGACGATGTGCGTGAGGGGATGGAGAAGAGCCAGCGGGAGTTCCTGCTGCGGCAGCAGTTGAATGCCATCCGCAAGGAGCTTGGCGAGGACGAGCCCGACGGCGCCCAGGACTACCGGACGCGTGTCGAAGAGGCCGACCTGCCCGATGACGTCCGCAAGGCCGCGCTTCGTGAGGTCGGCAAGCTGGAGCGGGCGAGTGACCAAAGCCCTGAATCTGGTTGGATCCGCACCTGGCTGGACACCATCCTCGAGCTGCCGTGGAGCGTCAAGACCACCGACTCGACCGATATCAATGCCGCGCGCGAGGTGTTGGACGCCGACCACCACGGCCTTGACGACGTCAAGGATCGGATCGTGGAGTACCTCGCGATTCGCGCCCGCCGAGCTGATCGCGGTCTGGAGGTCATCGGCGGTCGTGGCTCGGGCGCCGTGATGGCGCTGGTGGGCCCACCCGGTGTGGGCAAGACCTCGCTCGGGGAGTCAGTCGCACGGGCACTGGGCCGCAAGTTCGTGCGCGTTGCCCTTGGCGGCGTACGTGATGAGGCAGAGATTCGTGGTCACCGACGCACCTATGTCGGCGCACTTCCCGGACGGATTGTTCGTGCCATCACCGAGGCTGGATCGATGAACCCGGTCGTACTGCTCGATGAGATCGACAAAGTCGGTTCGGACTATCGCGGTGACCCGGCTGCGGCCCTGCTCGAGGTGCTGGATCCCGCGCAGAACCACACGTTCCGGGATCACTATCTTGAGGTCGACCTCGACCTCTCCGACGTGTTGTTCCTGGCCACTGCCAACGTCGTCGAGACCATTCCGCAGGCACTGCTCGACCGAATGGAAATGGTGACCCTTGACGGCTACACCGAGGACGACAAGATCGCCATCGCCCGGCAGTTCCTGCTGCCGCGGCAGCTGGAGCGCGCCGCGCTGACCAGTGACGAGGTCACGGTAGGTGATGATGCGCTGCGGGAGATCGCAGCGAACTACACCCGAGAGCCTGGCGTACGCCAGCTCGAGCGGTTGCTCGCCAAATTGCTGCGCAAGGCTGCGACGAAGCTCGCCGTCGCGAGCGTCCAGCCGGGCCTGGTCATTGGGGCGTCCGACTTGCGTGAATACCTGGGACGACCGCGATTCACACCGGATGCGCATGAGCGCACGTCGGTTCCCGGGGTTGCTACCGGGCTCGCTGTGACCGGTCTGGGCGGCGACGTGCTCTTCGTGGAGGCGTCTGCTTTGGACGGCACCGCAGAGGGCTCACGATCCGGTGGCCTGACACTGACCGGGCAACTGGGTGAGGTGATGAAGGAGTCGGCCCAGATCGCGCTGTCATACGTCCGGGCACACGCCGACCAGCTCGGCATCACCGACCCAGCCATCCTCGATCGCCGCATTCACATCCACGTTCCCGCGGGCGCGGTGCCCAAGGATGGCCCCTCGGCCGGAGTCACGATGGTGACAGCTCTGACCTCGATGGCGCTCGGCAGGCCTGTACGGTCTGACGTCGGGATGACCGGCGAAGTGACGCTGAACGGTCGCGTGCTGCCGATCGGCGGTGTGAAGCAGAAGCTGCTGGCAGCTCAGCGGGCCGGCCTCACCACCGTCTTCGTACCGAAGCGGAACGAGCCGGATCTCGACGACGTCCCAGCCGACGTGCTCGAGACGATCACCATCGTTCCGACAACCGATGTAGCAGAGCTAGTCGGTCTGGCCATCGAGCCTGTCTCGGCTGGGAGCGACACCATGGTCGCTGCCTGAGTCGTCGGGCCCACCGTCACCAGCCGGGGCCGGCCTGTTGTCCTCGTCGTACTTCGACTTGACCAGGCTGGCCACGGTGGTGATGGTAAGGGTCACGATGATCACTGTCAGCGAGACCCAAATCGGAATCTCGCCATCGAAGGGCAGCCAGTCCGCCAAATGGTAAGAGTGCAGTGCGTGGAAGACCAGCTTGAGGCCGATGAATCCCAGGATGATCGACAAGCCGACCGACAGGTAAACCAGCCTCCTGAGTAGTCCGCCGAGCAGGAAGTACAGCTGCCTGAGACCCATCAGGGCGAACACATTGGCGGTGAACACCAAGTACGGCTCTTGGGTGAGGCCGTAGATGGCCGGAATGGAGTCCAACGCGAACAGCAGGTCTGTGCTGCCGAGGGCGATGATCACGATGAGCATCGGAGTGATCAGCCGCTTGCCGTTCTCCACCACGGTTAGCTTCGTGCCCCGGTAGTCCTCGGTTGCGTTGAATCGACGCCTCACGAATCGCAGAGCGACATTGTCAGGAAGCTCGTCGGTGTCCTCGTCGTGCTTGCGGTAGTCGAGATAGAGCTTTACCGCGGTCCACAGCAGGAACGCCCCGAAGATGAAAAAGACCCAGCTGAACCTGTTGATGGCCGCGGCTCCCAAAGCGATGAAGATGCCGCGAAAAATGAGCGCCAGGACGATGCCGACCAGCAGTGCGAATTGCTGCAGATGGCGGGGAACCTTCAGCTTGGTCAAGATAACGAGGAAAATGAACAGGTTGTCAATCGACAGGCTGTACTCGGTGATCCAGCCGGCATAGAACTCACCCGCGTAGCGCGGGCCGGATATTGCCCAGACGCCGAGGCCGAAGAGCACAGCCAAGGTCACGTAGATGCCGATGAAGAGGCCTGCCTCTTTCATCGATGGCTCGTGGGGACGGCGGCCGATTATGAGCACGTCGATGGCGAGAATGGTCACCATTACGAGGACCGTGATGATCCACGCGTATAGGTGAACCTCCATATGGAGTCCTTCCGAGACGGGATTCGGTGAACGATTTGAGTCTCGGAGGTCTCTTCCGCCAGAATCACCGGCCGAAGGCACCGGGCGGTTCTGGAAGGAACAGATCCTGTCCGGAACGATCCGTGATGACGATGCCCCCGCGAAGGAATACTCCCCTCCACCACTCAGTATGTCAGGAGCCGGCACATCGGTTCACCTCAGGAGAGGCGCTGAGCACAAGCTCAGGGGACGTGCGTCAGCGGTTGGCCTCGACCATCTGCCGCAGCTCCCTCTTGAGATCTGCAATCTCGTCGCGCAACCGGGCGGCAAGTCCAAACTGCAAATCGGCCGCGGCGGCATGCATCTGGGTGGTCAGCTCCTGCACCAGGTCAGCAAGATCACCGGCCGGTAGCCCTGCCAGCCGTCGTGCCTGCGCAGCCGCATCTTGAGCTCCCAGCGATGGAACCGGAGCCCGGCCACGTCCACGCTGACGTCGGCCGAGCAGGTCGGTGGTGTCCGCATCCTCTCGAGCCAGCATGTCGGTG
>DASRJV010000063.1:0-7293 GCA_035649295.1 Propionibacteriaceae bacterium | reverse complement strand
CAGAATCTAGTGTGGGATCAGCAATTCGCTGGCGAGGTGGCCAAGGATTGCGGAGTCGCCAGCCGGGCAGCCCCGGAAAGGTACAGTTCCGCCTATGTGCGGAATTGTCGGATACGTCGGTGAGAAGGTCGCGCTGGACGTCGTGATAGAGGGCCTACGACGTCTCGAATACCGCGGCTATGACTCTGCCGGTGTGGCAGTCGTGGCCGATGGGACGCTGCACGTCGCCAAGAAGGCCGGCAAGCTCGGCAATTTGGAGAAGCTGCTGGGGGAGGAACAGCTACCCCCGAGCAATCTCGCAATCGGGCATACCCGGTGGGCGACCCACGGCGGTCCCAACGACCTCAACGCCCACCCGCATATCTCCTCCGACGGCCGGATCGCCCTGGTGCACAACGGCATCATCGAGAACTACGCGACGCTGCGAGATGAGCTGGAAGCGGCCGGCATCACCTGTGAGTCCGAGACTGACACAGAGATCGTTGCGCAGCTGATCGGCCAGCAGGTCTCGGCGGGACTGCCCCTCGCCGAGGCCATGCGGACCGTGTGTGGCCGGCTCTGTGGCGCCTTCACCTTGGTAGCGGTGGATAGCCAGGCACCGGACAGTGTGGTTGCGGCTCGACGCAACTCCCCGCTGGTCGTTGGCGTCGGGGAGGGCGAGAACTTCGTCGCATCCGATGTCGCCGCGTTCATCGCGCACACCCGCGAGGCCATCGAGCTCGGCCAGGATCAGTTGGTCACCATCACCCGCGACGGCGTTGAGGTGATCACCTTCGACGGCGAACCCGCCGTCGTCAAGCCCTATCACGTGGACTGGGATTTGTCCGCGGCAGAGAAGGGCGGCTACGACTGGTTCATGCGGAAGGAGATCTACGAACAGCCCCGCGCGGTGGCCGACACGCTGCTAGGCCGCCATGACGCCAACTCCCAGCTCACTTTGGACGAGATCCGGATCTCCGAGGCGGAGCTACGTCGCGTCGACAAGATCATCGTGGTCGCCTGCGGCACTGCCTTCTATGCCGGACTGGTGGCCAAGTACGCGATCGAGCACTGGACCCGAATCCCCTGCGAGGTCGAGCTGGCGAGCGAGTTCCGCTATCGGGACCCGATCGTCGGGCCGACGACCCTCGTCGTGGCGATCAGCCAATCCGGGGAAACCGCCGACACACTGATGGCCATCAGGCATGCACGCGAGCAGCAGTCCCGGGTCCTCGCGATCTGCAACACGAACGGCTCGACCATCCCCCGCGAGTCCGATGCTGTGATCTATACCCATGCGGGGCCTGAGATCGGTGTGGCATCAACCAAGGGATTCCTGACTCAGCTGGTCGCTTGCTACCTACTCGGGCTCTATCTGGCGCAGGTACGAGAAACCAGATACGGCGACGAGATCACCGAAACGTTGCGGGAACTCGCCGCCATTCCTGATGCCATCTCCAAGGTGCTTGACGAGATCGAGCCTGTGATGAAGCTGGCCGCCGAGTTCGCCGATAAGCGGTCGGTGCTGTTCATCGGCCGGCACGTTGGTTATCCGGTGGCACTCGAAGGCGCTCTGAAGCTCAAAGAGCTGGCCTACATTCACGCCGAAGGTTTCGCCGCAGGTGAGCTGAAGCACGGTCCGATCGCATTGATCGAGAACCAGTTGCCAGTGTTCGTCGTGGTCCCGCCACGTGGCCGCGACCTGCTTCACGACAAAGTGGTCTCCAACCTCCAGGAGGTGCGGGCTCGGGGTGCCAAGACCATTGTCTTGGCAGAGGAGGACGACGACGTGGTCAGCCCGTACGCCGATGTCATGATCAGGTTGCCGAAGGTGTCGACCTTGCTGCAGCCCTTGGTGGCGACCGTGCCGCTGCAGGTGTTCGCCTGCGAACTTGCCACCCAGAAGGGCCATGATGTCGATCAGCCAAGGAACCTGGCAAAGTCAGTCACGGTCGAGTAGAGCCGAAATGAGTCGCCTCTTCTCACTCACGCTGCGAGTTTCGGGAATCGCGGCGGACAGCACGCGCGATGCGCGAGCAGCGTCTCAATAAAGCGCATGATCATTGGAGTCGGTATCGACGTCTGTGACGTCGATAGGTTCGCTGCATCGGTGGAGCGCCGGCCTGGCCTCGTCCAGCGGATCTTCACTATCGCGGAAGCTGAGCGTCCCATCGCGTCGAAGGCTGCCCGATTCGCCGCGAAGGAGGCGCTGGCGAAAGCCTTGGGTGCGCCAGACGGGTTGTCCTGGCTCGACGCCGAGGTGCTCACCGACGATCAGGGCAAGCCCTCATTCAAGATCACCGGTACGGTCGCTGCCCGCGCTGCCGAGCTGGGCATCGAAACCATTCACCTCAGCATGTCCCACGACGCCGGAATCGCCTCGGCCGTCGTAATCTGCGAAGCGTGATCAAGCGCGCGTACCGGGTCTCCTCGATCCGGCGGATCGAAGAGCGGGCCATTGCCGTGGAGGGCGTGGATGCCCTGATGCAGCGGGCTGCGGCGGCCGTTGCCGCCAGTGCGTCCAACCTGCTGCTGTCCGGCAGCGGCGGCCGGTATGGGCGGCACGTGATGATCATGGTCGGTGCAGGTAACAACGGCGGCGACGCTTTGTTCGCCGGTGTACGGCTGGCCCGGCTCGGGGCTCGAGTCACCGCGATCCGCTGCCTAGGCACACCACACTCGGCTGGACTGGCGGCGCTGCTCGACGCGGGTGGCCGACTGATCGACCTCGATGATCTTCATGTGACCAGTCCGAGGGCGTATGACCTGGTCATCGACGGCATTCTCGGCATCGGGGGACGTCCCGGACTGCCCGGCACCGTTGCCCGCCTTGTGCAGGCCGTGGAGGCGCAGGGCATCCCGACCATCGCCGTTGACCTTCCCTCGGGAGTCGCGGCCGACACGGGCGCCGTTCCGGGAGCAGCGGTACGAGCGACGCGGACGGTCACCTTCGGCGAGCTGAAACCATGTCACCTGCTCGAACCGGCGCTGAGTCGTTGCGGCGCGATCACGGCGGTCGACATCGGACTCGGCACTGATCATGACGAAACAGCCGACCTGGTGGGCCTAGATGAGGACGATGTGGCCCGGGCTTGGCCATATCCGACCGAACGCAGCGACAAGTACGCTCGCGGGGCGGTTGGGGTGGACACCGGCTCGGATGAGTACCCGGGTGCCGCGGTGATGTCGGTGTATGGCGCGGTCTACGGCGGCGCGGGGTACGTCCGCTACCTCGGCGCCGAGCGGCCAGCCGCCACCATCTCGGCCCAGCTGCCGAACGTGGTGTTTTCGCCCGGGCGGGTCCAGGCCCATCTCTTCGGCTCCGGCTGGGGCGAACGGACTGATGGAGCCGAGGTACTCCGACGCGTAGCGGAGCAGGGACTGCCGGCCGTCGTGGACGCTGATGGACTCGGTTATCTGCCGAAGCCGGCCCCTGCCAGCTGGCTGCTGACTCCGCACGCCGGCGAGCTGGCACGCCTGCTCGACCGGGAGCGCGGCTGGGTCGAAGAGGATCCCGTGCGAGCAGTGACTGCCGGCGCAGAGCAGACTGGGGCCACAGTGTTGCTGAAGGGCGCGACCCAGCTGGTCGCAACTCCCAACGGAGGTCCGGTGCTCGTCGCCGTGCCTGGCCCAGCTTGGACGGCACAGGCGGGATCGGGCGATGTGCTCGGTGGAGTCTGTGCGGCCCTGCTGGCGGCTGGCGTGGAGGCACAGCGAGCCGGTCAGCTCGGAGCCTCGGTTCAGGCGATAGCTGCTGCTGCGCATCCTGGCGTGCTGGCTCCGCAGGAGCTGGCACGCGCCATCGGCAAGATGCTGGGACGCCTCGAGCAGCGTGCGAGGACTCGATGACCAACCAGCTCCGGCTACCTGCCACGGTCGCTGGCATCGACCCGGCTACTGCCTGTGCGGAGATCGATCTGGCCGCATTCCGTGACAATGTGGCAACTCTTCGGGCGTGCGCTGGTGTCCCGGCCATGGTCGTGGTCAAGGCCGACGGCTATGGGCACGGCATCCTGGAGTGCGCTCGGGAGGCGAGGATCGCCGGCGCCGAGTGGCTCGGGGTCGCTACTCCTGCGGAGGCGTTGACGCTCCGGGAAGCAGGCGATGCCGGCCCAGTGCTGGCCTGGCTTTACGGCGTGGAGGAGGATTTGGCTCCGCTGGTCGCTGCCGATATCGATGTGTCGGCCCACTCAGTTGAGCAGATCGGCCGTCTGGCGGCGGCGGCTGCCACCGCCGAGCGCCGCGCCCGAGTGCACCTCAAGATCGATACCGGACTCTCTCGGAACGGCGCTCCCAGCTATGCCTGGCCGCGCGTGTGCGCGGCAGCGGCCGAAGCCGAACACGCTGGCGCCCTCGAGGTGGTGGGCATCTGGTCGCATCTTGCCGCAGCCGACGAGCCCGGGCACCCCTCGGTTCCGGTTCAGGTCGAGGCGTTCAAACGCGCCTACGAACAGGCCCGGGCTGCCGGGCTCGAGCCGACAGTGCGGCATCTGGCGAATTCGGCTGGGACGCTCGCGGTACCCGAGTCACGGTTGGATCTGGTTCGGGTCGGCATCGCGACGTACGGCATCGACCCGGCTCCGGGCATCGCGGCGCTGGCAGGGGTTGTGTTGCGTCCCGTCATGCGGCTGCGGTCCCAGTTGGTCAATGTGAAGCAGATCTCGGCGGGCGCCGGCGTCTCGTACGGATTGACCTGGACCGCAGCGGCCGCCACAACGGTCGGCTTGGTGCCACTCGGCTACGCCGACGGGATACCACGGCATGCCAGCAACCGCGCCTGGGTGGGCTGGTCGGGAACCCGGGTGCCGGTCCGCGGCAGGATCTGCATGGACCAGTTCGTTGTCGAGCTGGGTGCTGAGAAGGTCGTGGGGGTGGGCGAGGAAGTGGTCTTGTTCGGTCCAGGTGATCGCGGTGAACCAACGGCTGGGGAGTGGGCGGCCTGGTGCGACACCATCGGCTACGAAATCGTCACCCGGATCGGAAGCCGCGTGCCGCGCCGCTATCTCCACGCCAGCCGGGAGAACATCTGATGGCAGCGAAGGGCGGACTGGCTGCGGCGCTGGGGTTGGTTACCAGCGTGGCAGCACTGGCAGCCGGCGGGGTCGCGCTGGGCATCGAACTGGAACGCAGAATCGTATCGAAGCGGATTGCGCGCAACTCCGAGGCTGGCCTCGATGAGTTCTTCTCGCTGCGGTCTGATGGCCCTGATGTCACCACTCCAGATGGCGTCGTGCTCCACACTGAGGTGGATGAGGGCGCTGCCGATGACCTGACGCTGCTCTTTGTCCATGGGTATGGCCTGAACCTGGACTGCTGGCATTTTCAGCGTCTCCACTTCCGCGGGCAGCTCCGCCAAGTGTTCTATGACCAGCGTTCCCACGGCAGGTCAGGGCGCTCCGAGGCAGAGCGCTGCAGGATTCCCCAAGTGGCTGACGACCTGTATCAGGTCCTGGAGGAGGTCGTAGGGACTGGCCCGGTGATCCTCATTGGACACTCGATGGGCGGTATGGCGATCATGCGGCTCGCCCAAGTCCATCCCGAGCTGTTCGGAACTCAGATCCTTGGTGTCGCCTTGTTCTGCACATCCGCTGGTGAGTTGGCCGATCACTCACCTATTCGGGGAATACCGGGCCGCACCTTTCACCGAATCGCCGAGCCGTTGATGTCCGGTCTGAACCGGATACCTGAGCTCGTCGCGCAGGGACGCCGCGCGGGCAGCGATCTGGGTTTTGTGGTAACCCGGCGACTGGGCTTCGGATCAGACGTGCCGGCAGGTTATGTGGACTTTGCCTCCGAGATGCTCGCGGAGATTCCTCTTGAGGTGGTGGCTGACTACTTTCCCGCGTTCAGGGAACTGGATGAATATCAGGCCCTCGAGATCGTCAGCACCTTACCGACCGTCGTGGTGGGCGGTGAGGACGACGTGATCACTCCGATTGAGCACACAGCACGCATCATCGACTTGCTTCCAAATGCCGAGGCGATTCGGGTCGAGAGGTGTGGGCACCTGGGCATGATCGAGAAGCACGAGATCTTCAACGGCGCGCTGGACCGGTTGCTCGCTCGGGTGTGCACGACGATGACCGCGCTCGGGTGAGCATCGGCGATGGATTCGTGCCTGATCACTGCCGCCTGCTAGTCTTCTAGCTTCTCCGGTTGCTGTCCGCATCCGGACCACCAGCGCCGCGCGAGAACGTGGGGCGCAGAGGTTCGTCCTTCCCACCATGACTGATCAGGTCCCGGGCGTTCGACGTGCCTAGACAATCGCCCGCCCCTGCGAGTGAGAACTGAGATGTCATGCCAACCAAACCCGCCAAGAGCGACCGCGCGCCCAAGAATCGCTGGTCAGCCGCCGAACGCACCACCCCTGGGCGTGCACCCAGCCATCGCGATGGCCAGTCCTCGCGGACGCCGCCGTCGCCCGCTCGCCGACACTTCTCGACTCTGGACGCGGCGTCCCGCGGGTTTGCCGACCTAGGCGTGCCCGCGAACCTGGTCGCCGCGCTCAGTGCAGACGGCATCCGCGAACCGTTCCCGATCCAGACCGCGACCATCCCGGACGCGCTCGGCGGCAAGGACGTACTGGGCCGTGGCCGTACCGGCTCGGGCAAGACCTTGGCTTTCGGCCTACCAATGATCAGCAGACTCGCCGGGTCGCCCAGCCCGGCGAGGGCGCAACCGCGGGGTCTGGTCCTGGTGCCGACTCGAGAGCTAGCTATGCAGGTCGCCGACGTCATCGCGCCCTTGGCGCGGATGACCGGGTTGTCGCTGGTACTGGTCGCCGGCGGCATGCCGTACCCGCCGCAGATCCTGGCGTTCTCCCGTGGTGTCGACATCGTGATTGCGACGCCCGGACGGCTGATCGATCTGATGGATCAGGGGGTCGCCAATCTGAACCGCATCGAGATCACCGTGCTCGATGAGGCGGATCACATGGCCGACCTCGGGTTCCTGCCCGTGGTCAGTCAGATACTGAACACCGTGCCCGACCGTGGGCAGCGCTTGCTGTTCTCCGCTACCTTGGACAACGCCATCGACCGTCTGGTCCGCAACTACCTGCACGAGCCCGTCACGCACCAGGTCGACACCGGCCAGGCCAGCGTCCCTCTGATGAGCCACCACCTGGTCAGCATCGCGCCACAGCACAAGGCCGCGGTGACAGCAGAGATCGCCAGCCGGCCGGGTCGAACGTTGATCTTCGTCCGTACTCAGCGCGGGGCCGATCGGGTGGCCGAGCAGCTGCGTCGCAGCGGGGTGCTGGCCGGCGCTCTGCACGGCGGCCTTGCCCAGGGCGCGCGCACCAGGATCATGTCG
>DASRJV010000062.1:0-7480 GCA_035649295.1 Propionibacteriaceae bacterium | reverse complement strand
GACACCCTCACCGTTACCGGCCGGGTCAAAGGCACGGTGCGAGACGACTACACCGTCACGGTTTTTCTCGCCAGCTCACGATCAGGCGCGGTCAGCGTCTATCGGAGCCAGTGCAGCTGTCCGGTTGCGAGCGACTGCAAGCACGCGGCTGCTGTGCTGATCGTCGCTCGCCATCTCCTCGCGAGTACCACTGTGCAACGACCGGAGTGGGAAAGGACGCTCGACAAGCTTCTCGCTACTGCTCCGGCCGTGGCTGCCGCTGATGTCGCCCCGCTGGCGCTGGAGTTCGGGGTAGAGCGGATTCCCGCGTTTCGGGGGTACCTCGGGCGTCAGGATCTGCGCATCCGCCCGGCACGACGAAGCCGAAGCGGCGGATGGGTTCGCTCGGGGATCTCCTGGGATGACCTGGATTTCGTCGCGCGCTCCTACGTGCCCGAGCAGCGCGAGCTGTTGCTGCAGTTCCGCGCGGCGGCCGGAGCGAGCGCTCGTTTTGCCATGCCCAGGAACGCATGGCTTTCGCTTAGCGCCGTCAGCAGCGCCTTCTGGGGCCTATTGGACCAGGCCGCCGGCGTTGGGCTCACCATCCTTGCCGCGAAGCCCCTCCTCGGCCCGCTGCGCACCAAGCAGCGCGCGTCGGTGGTCCTCGATGTTCGCCACGATCCAGCCCTCGGGGTGCTCGTCGGTCCTCGGGTGCTGCTTGATGAGCAGGAGCTGGACCTTTCATCACTCGGCGTGCTCGGCGAGCCTGCCCATGGAATCTTCTATACCGCCGAAGAAGCTGCGAGCGTACAGAAACTGATCGTGGCACGTCTGGATCACTTGCTGAGTCGCGAACTGCGGCAGCTCGTCGTTGACCCTCACTCGCTAGTGATTCCGCCGGAGGATGAGGCTCGGTTCTTGACCGACTTCATACCGCGGTTACGACAGAAAATGAACATCACGTCGGCAGACCGATCCGTTCGGTTGCCTGACTATGTCGAACCGATCCTGGGCCTGGTGGTGCACTTCCGCGAAGAGCATCGCGTGCGCCTTGACTGGTTGGTGCACTACGACAGCCCAGCAGGCATCGCGACGTACGCAATAGATGAGCCACCCGAGCGGGAAAGCATTCGCGATCCTGCCGAGGAACAGCGCAAGCTTGCGGCATTGCGGCTCCCATACGCAGACGTCCCGCAGCTGGCCAACCGCAGCAAAGAACTGCCTCAACAGCCGGCCGCGCACGCGCTGCTGGATGGCGTCGCAGCGTTGACTTTCGTGGAGCGAGTGCTGCCGCAATTGGAGCCTGCCGGCGTCCGGGTCAGGCTGGAGGGGGAGGTGCGTGAGTACCGCCGGACCAGCGCTCAGCCGAGCGTTCAGGTGGCGGCCGTGGAGCGGGCCGACTCAGCTGACTGGTTCGATCTGCGCATCAAGGTCTCGATCGACGGTGAGGTGGTTCCCTTCGGCGAGTTGTTCGTCGCCCTCACTGAAAATCAAGATTTTTTGATCTTGGACACTGGGGTCTACTTCTCCTTGGACCGACCAGAGTTCGTGCAATTGCGCGAGCTGATAGAGGAATCCAAGGCCTTGCAGGATCGGCACCGCCCGGAGTTGAGTATCAGTCGATTCCAAGCAAGCCTGTGGGAGGATCTGACCAACCTGGGCGTTGCGATCGATCAGTCGGCTCGGTGGGAGCAGGCCGTACGCGGACTCAGGGACGTCTCTTCGATTGATCACGTCGAGGTCCCCGAGACGCTGCAGGCGACGCTGCGGCCGTATCAGCTCGACGGATACCGCTGGCTGTGCTTCTTGTGGAGTCATCAACTGGGCGGCATCCTCGCCGACGATATGGGCCTTGGAAAGACCCTCCAGGCGCTCGCGCTCATCTGCCGCGCCCGGCTGCTCTGTCCTGAACAGCCGCCCTTCCTCGTCGTGGCACCAACCAGCGTGGTGTCCAACTGGCTGAGCGAAGCCGCCCGCTTCGCCCCTGAGCTTCGAGTGGTGTGCCTCACCGAGTCTGAGTCGAAGCGCGGTGCTCCGAGTCGCGACGCCGTAGCGGCGGCAGACGTCGTGATCATCTCCTATGCCCTGCTGCGGATCGACAATGACAAGCTGGCCGAGCTGGAGTGGTCTGGACTGATCTTGGACGAAGCGCAGTTCGTCAAGAACCATCGGGCCAAGACCTACCAGTGCGCCCGCCGCATCGCGGCACCGTTCAAGCTGGCGATCACTGGCACCCCTCTGGAAAACAGTTTGATGGATCTCTGGGCGCTGCTCTCGATCAGCGCGCCGGGACTTTTCCCCGATCCTGACCGCTTCTCGGAGTACTACCGTCGACCGATCGAGCGCAGCATGGATGCCGCTCGGCTGCATCAGCTGCGCCGACGGATCCGCCCACTCATGCTGCGCCGCAGCAAGGAGAGCGTGGCCGCCGAGTTGCCGCCCAAGCAGGAGCAGGTCGTCGAGGTCGAGCTAGATCCCAAGCACCGGCGGATCTACCAGACCCACCTGCAGCGAGAACGGCAGAAAGTCCTGGGACTGATAGAGGACCTCGATCGGAACCGGTTCACCGTGCTCCGGTCCTTGACGCTGTTGCGCCGTCTCAGCCTCGATCCGGCCTTGGTCGATGATGCTCACGCCCAGGTGCCTGCGGCGAAGGTCGAAGTGCTGCTCGAGGACTTGAGCGAGCTGGTCGGAGAAGGCCACCAAGCGCTGGTCTTCAGCCAGTTCACGACCTTCTTGACCAGGATCCGAACGCGACTGGCCGAAGCAGATATCTCTTACGCCTATCTCGACGGCCGGACCCGAAACCGGCAGCGGGTGATCCAGCGGTTTCGGGACAAGGACGCATCGGTGTTCCTGATCAGCTTGAAGGCAGGCGGCTTCGGGCTCAATCTCGCCGAGGCCGATTACTGCTTCGTGCTGGACCCATGGTGGAACCCAGCTACCGAAGCGCAGGCGGTGGATCGTACCCATCGGATCGGTCAGACGAAGACCGTCATGGTGTACCGACTGGTGGCAAGGGACACCATCGAGCAGAAGGTGATGGACCTGAAGGCGCGCAAAGAAGAGCTGTTCGAGTCGGTCGTAGGCGGTGAAGCGTTGGCTGCTGGGGCCCTCTCACCTGAAGAGATACGGGGACTTCTCGGCAGCTAGAAATTTGCTGTAGCGTTATCCGCACCATGCAGCAGGAATCAGCGGGGGCCTTGCTTTGTAGGTAACCCCGATCCCGGTCAGATGTCCACTTTTTGACATGTCCAGAAGGGGACAAATGGCCGTCTGGGGGTCGACACATTTTGGCGCCTTCGCTAATTTCTTGCTGTGTCAGGAGTTGGTTAGCCAACAAATGACGGGCATCGCCCTTCGACAGCGTTCATCTTGAACGTTCCTCTATGGGGGAGGGAACGTCGGGGTGTGGTCGGGTGAGTGGTCTTCACGCTGCCGGTGAGGTGCGCAAAACGCGCTTCGCAGTCAGCGAGTAGAGCACTCACTGTTTGGCCCACGGCCGCTCACGCTCGGGGAATGTGCTCGTGCCTCTCGCCTCTGGTGGGAGGCACGAGTGTTTCCTCGGCAAGCATTCTCAATCTGTTAGAAACGCCTGAAGACAGGCGCAATGGTCCGACTGTACGCGCCCTCATAAGCGGCGAGGATGAGTCCGAGCACCTCAATCCCTTCCTTTTCGGTATGCAGCGGACGGGTGTCAGACCGCAGGCACTCGGCGAAGTGTCCGATTTCGGACACATAGGTGTCCACGTCATCGAAGTCATAGGTCTGGCTGCCTGATCCGCGAAGCGTTACGACCAGCGACCGTCCGTCGCTCGCCAGCGAGCCGCGTTCTCCAACAACCGAGAACTTCTCGGTGCTGGGTGGCGGGTCGTACGCCCAGCTCGTGACCAGGTGACCGACGACCCCGTTGTCGAAGCGGACCAGCACCTGAGCGGAGTCCTCGCCCTCCATGAAGCGCAGCCGATGCCGAGACAGCAGCGCAGTGGCCTCGACCGGTGAGCCGCCTGCCAGGTGCAGCATCAGGTAGGTGGGGTGGTAGCCCGTATCGATCAGCTCCCCGCCGCCACTGGTGGTAGCCGTCGCCCGCCAGCCCATGTTGTGCGGGTCGAAGTCGTTGTAGAAGCTGTCGGTGGCCCGGACCTCATAAACCGTGCCGAGGATCCCGTCATTCAACAGCTGTTTTGACTTGGCCACCGCGGGCAGGAACAGCTGATTATGAGCGCACATCAAGGTCACACCTGCTGCGTCGATCGCCAGCCGCACCCGATCTGCCTCCTCCACGGTCAGGCAGAGCGGCTTCTCGCACAAGACGTGTCTTCCTGCTGCAGCAGCGGCGATGATCGCCTCCGCGTGGAGGTGGTGCGGCAAGCAGATGTCCACGGCGTCAAGATCAGCATCGAGGATCATCTGGCGAAAATCGGTGTACCCGACCGCGTTGAGCTCGGCTGCGCGCCGGCTGGCGGTCTGGTAGACCACATCGGCAACCGCGGTCACCGCGATGCTCTCGGCGTAGGCACGGTAGCCCCGGATATGAGCGTCCGCGATGCCGCCGCCACCAATCAGTCCTACCTTGATCATTTTTCCCCGATCGGATAGCGCACAGTCGTTCCGCTAGCTGCTGAGGTGTTGGCTGCCGCTACGAGGCGGCTGAGCTCGACCGCCCGCGCCAGGTTGTCATCGGCCCGCGTCCCGTTACGGATATGAGTCACCCACTGGGTGAACGGGTCAGTCTCGTCGTGAGGAATCTGGAGTGACTGCCACGTGTCCGATCCCGCATCCCGCACCCGCAGCAGGTTCTCGATGCTGTCGTAATCCAAGCTGGCCAAAGTGCCGTGAATCTCGATGGTGAAGGGGTCTGGGCTGAGAAATCCGGTTTCGGCGACGCCAATTGCACCACCGTTGTATCCGAGGGTCACCACGGCCTGATCCTCAACCGGGCGTCTGGTGAACGAGCCGTAGATTGCGCTCACCGTGGCTGGGGACGTGCCGAGGAACAGCTGCGTGAGATAGATCGGATGGCAGCCGAGGTCGCTGAGCGCGCCGCCTATCGCAGCGGTGGAATCGTAGAAGCGTTCCGGCAGCCAGCCAGCGATAGCACCGTCATGAGACAGTCGTACCCGGCAATAGGTCGGTTCGCCGAGTAGCCCCTCGTTGAGCTGCTCGACGATCGCGCGGGTATATCCGTGGTAGAGCCGGGGAAGTGACACCACCAGCGCAACTCCGGCTTGATCCGTCGTGGCGATGATCTCCTCGGCCTCGGCGACGGTCGGTGCCAGGAGCTTCTCGGTGAAGATCTGCTTGCCGGCGTTGCCGGCACTGATCATGATTCCGTGATGCTGACTGGTGGCGGCGGTAACGGTAACGGCATCGATGTTGTCGCGGGCGAGTAGATCGCCGAGGTCGTCGAGGAAGGCAGTATCGAAGTCCTCGGCGGCCGCCCGCCCTCGACCCCGATCGTCATCCCAGACGGCGACCAGCTCGGTGTCCGGGTGCCGGCGTACCCGGTCAGCATATTCGGCTGCATGCACATGCCAGAATCCGAGCACCGCGACCTTGATCGGGTTGGGCACAGGCACTCCTACCACGAGATTTGGGCATGCGCCGCGCTAGCGCCGGGCGGCTCCACCGTAACCGTGATGGCATTGTGGCTGCGGTACGACGCGGCCCACTGACTACGCGACTCGCGCCGGATTCACGTCGGCAGGAGTGCTGCCGATTCAGGACTTTGCCTTCTTCCGGTTTATACCGGCTGCTGCGCTGAGCATCGGCTGGCGGGTCAGTAACCCGCGAGCTCGTCGGGGTCAATAGCGCCGGACAGGTCCTGCCGTCACGACTTGGCGGCTGGCCCGACGATGCAACAACCAAGCCGCCAGCACCCCGCCAATGGCGCCCCCTAGGTGCGCCTGCCAGCTGATCCCGGCGGTGCCTGGAAGGACGCCCCAGATCAACCCGCCGTACACGAGCAGCACAACTACGGCGATCGCCACTTGTGCCGGACGTCGGGACCAGATTCCGCGGGCTAACAAGTAGGTGAGCCAGCCAAAGATGAGCCCGCTTGCACCGAGGATGATCGTGTTGGCCGGCGTCAGGAACCAGGCTGACATGCCAGAGGCCACAATGATGATCAACGACGAGACGAACCATCGGGCCAGGCCGCTGAGGAGCACCAGGAATCCGAGCACAAAGAACGGCAATGAGTTGCTGATCAGGTGATCCCAGCCAGCGTGCAGGAAGGGTGCCGTGAGGATCTCCGGCACGCCGTCGACTTCGCGAGCGTGAATGCCCAACTGATCTAGCTGGTGGCCGCTCAGTTGATCAAGGAACTCTAGGACCCACATGCCCGCGAGCAGGAACAGCATGAACAAGGCGGCCCAGCCAGGGCGCGGCGCCGTCCGTTCGGCCATCGTTCACCTTTCCGTCTGTCTCACCATCGGTGCCCGCCGGGCGACCACTCGTCGGATCCAGCCTGCCTGGCCGCCCCAAACCGGCGCAATGATCGGTCTAATTCCTGGGTAAACCGGGGTAGTCAAATCCCAGTGGGGATGAGAGGAGCCATGCAAGCATGCCCGATACCGATACCTCTGCGGATGGGCCCGATCAGACCCAGCCGCGTGTCGACCCTGATCGTCCCCTTGACCCACCGGAGGACACCGAGCACGTCGATCCAGATCGGCCGCTGGATCCACCCGGCGGACCGGAGATCCCGCAGAACGGATATCCGGAGTCGGCCGGGCCGGAATCCTGAGGACCCGAGCTTCCGTCCGCCTGTGCCCTGAGCCTGTCGAAGGGCGCTCCTGCCACACTTCTGAGCCGGTTTGCCCAAACCCTTCAACGGCCTGTCTCGAATTGATCGTGATAGCCGATACCAGCCGTATCACCGGTTGGGCAGCGGTTCTCTGATCATGTAAAAGGCCTTCACGGGTACCGCCGTCGAGGACGAAGGAGTTTGGGAGGTTGCGATGTACACACCTGCCGAACTCATCTCGCATAAAGGCCAATTCGGTGGCGCTGATCTCATTCAACAGCGCGGCACCGTTGCTGAGCTGGCCCAGATCTGCCAGGCGTGGGGGGCAGCAGTCGCCGCCTTGCACGCTGCAGCGGTTCGCCACTCATCGGCACCACTCGCCGCGCGACCCTGGGTGGTCGACCCAGAGCATCTGACTGCCTCAATGAGACCCGTGGCAAGCGGTTTCGGGTATGCGGCTGTGCTCAGGGCGTACGAGTCTTCCCGCGACCTGCGTGCCGCGGCCAGCGAGGTTGATGCGCGCTGGACCGAGCTGCACTGGATCCATGGCAACCTGAACGCCTTCAATGTCCTGGTGGAGCAGCGACCAGCGCTGCGAGTCAGTTTCGTCGATCCTCAAGACGCCGGCCTCGGAGATCCGGCGTGGGACCTGGCCTCGGCTGTCGACATGATCTCGTGGTTGGCGCCGCGGTGGCGTGCGATGCCACAGCTGCTGGTGGACTACTTCCTCCTGGGATACCGGCGAGCTGGTGG
>DASRJV010000061.1:0-9945 GCA_035649295.1 Propionibacteriaceae bacterium | reverse complement strand
TGGCTGGGCGCGATCGGAATGGCGTTCTGGGTGGCAACCGACTGGACGTCGACGAACCGCCGGATGCCGTCCTGTCCCTGGCGCCGGCCGAGCCCGGAGTTCTTCATTCCACCCATCGGCGCGTCGATGCTGCCGAAGGTGGCTGCGAAGCCTTCGTTGACGTTCACAGTGCCACATTTGATCTTGCTCGCCACGCGGCGTCCGCGATCATGGTCAGAGGTCCAGATGCTGGCGTTGAGGCCGTAGTCGGAGTCGTTGGCGCGCGCGATCGCCTCTGCCTCATCCGCGACGGCATAGACACTGACGACCGGGCCGAATGTCTCCTCGGCGTAGCACTCCATTTCCGGCGTCACGCCGGTCAAGATCGTCGGCTCGTAGAACAGTTCGCCGAGGTCCTCGCGGCGCCTCCCGCCGGACAGCACCTTGGCACCTTTGGCCCTGGCGTCCTCGACGTGAGCGGTCACCCGGTTCAGCTGGGAGCGGTTGATCAAGCTGCCCATATCGTGCTCGAAGTCGGGCGCATTGCCCATCCGAATGGCCTCTGTCCGGGCGACGAAGGCGCGCATGAACGGCTCGAAAAGCGGCTCAGCGACGTAGATGCGCTCGGTGGAGACACAGAGCTGGCCGGCGTTGGAGAATGCGGCCCGCGCCGCGCCTGCTGCCGCAGCCTCCACGTCTGCGTCATCCAAGATCAACAACGGGTTCTTGCCCCCCAACTCGAGCGAGCACCCGATCAGTCGCTCGGCGCAACGGGCGGCGATCATACGTCCCGTGGCAGTCGATCCGGTGAAACATACATAGTCGCTGACGTCGATCAACTCACGTCCCACCACACTGCCACGCCCGTGCACCACCTGCCATAGGTCGGCGGGTAGGCCGGTCGTGCGAAGCAACTCCACTGCCGCCAGCGCGACCAGCGGCGTGTGGTGATCAGGCTTGAGCATGATGGCGTTGCCGGCGACCAGGGCCGCCAACCCGTCGGAGATCGCCATCGTCAGTGGATAGTTCCACGGCCCGATGACACCGACGAGGCCCTTCGGCAGGTAGTTCCGCTCGACTCGGGTTAGCACCGGCAAGACGCCCTCGCCGCGCTCGGAGCGCAAGTATCGACGTGCCGTACGTCCGTAGTAACGGGCGGTGAGTGCGACATGCAAGACCTCCTCAGCGGCACTCAGCCGAGCCTTTCCCGCCCCTTGCAGCAGGTCGATGAAGTAGTCGCGGCGATCCAAGAGATGATCATGAAAATCGAGCAGCAGCCGAGCCCGCTCATCGATCGAGCGAGCGGCCCACTCAGCCTGCGCTCGGTGGGCTAGCTGAGCACCGACCTCGACATCGGCAGAAGTAGAGGTTGGTAGCTCGCCTACTACTTCCCCTGTGACCGGCGAACGGAGCTCCATGGCCGGCCCGGTTGCGGTAAGCAGCCCTCGCAGCCGCACCAAGTCTGAGGAGGAAAGAACTGCTGCCTCGGTCATGGCCCCAGATTAGTGGCGCCACTGTTCGCGAGCGTCGGTAGCGCGCGCGGCGCTGTCTGGACGAGCGAACGAGCATGCGATGTCGCATCGGAATCAGCGATCTTGTTCGGGGCGCTCAGCGCCTGCGAGAGAGCGAGGAAGACAGCGCCTCTCGAGCGCGCGCTGCGCGAGCGAACACAGAAGGCAGGGTGGGAGCATTCGGTCTATGGACTGTGACGTCATCGTGGTCGGCGCCGGCCTGTCAGGTCTGGTCGCCGCTCACGAGCTGGCAGCGGCCGATCGGTCGGTGATCATCCTGGACGCCGAACCACTCGAATCAATCGGCGGCCAGGCATTTTGGTCACTCGGCGGACTCTTCATGGTGAATTCACCGGAGCAGCGGCGGCTGCGGATCCACGACTCCGAGGAGCTGGCGTTCGCCGACTGGTTGGGCAGCGCCGGCTTCGACAGGCTGGAGGACTACTGGCCGCGACGCTGGGCGGAGGCGTACGTCCACTTCGCGGCCGGCGAGCAGCGCCGCTGGCTCCATGAGCTGGACATCGGATGGTTCCCGCTCGTGCAGTGGGCCGAACGAGGCGGTTACGCCACTCCCGGACACGGGAACTCGGTTCCTCGTTTCCATATCACCTGGGGCACCGGTCCAGCGTTGGTTGAGCCCTTTGCCAATGCCGTCATGCGGTCGAAGTGGGTACGGATCCGCCCACGACATCAGGTCACCTCGCTGCAGGTCGACGGCACAGGCGTACAGGTCTCGGGACGGGTTCTGGAACCAGCCGACCTGCCCCGGGGAGTCCAAACATCGCGAACCGCCGTCGGGGAGTTCACGTTCTCAGCACAGGCAGTCGTGGTAGCCAGTGGCGGGATCGGGGGAAACGTCGACCTCGTCAGGCAGAACTGGCCGGTCGGATGGGGCCAACCGCCGCAACACATGATCGCCGGCGTACCCGACTATGTTGACGGATCAATGCTCAAGATCACCGAGGCAGCGGGTGGTCGAGTGATCAATCCCGATCGCATGTGGCATTACCCCGAGGGCATCGTGAACCACTCCCCCATCTGGAGCCACCACGGTATTCGCATCCTTCCTGGGCCGTCGTCATTGTGGCTGGATGCCCGCGGGCAACGCTTTCCGGTGCCGCTGTTTCCGGGCTTCGATGCGCTCGGCGCACTGCGGCATGTGGTCACCAGCGGCTACGACTACTCATGGTTCGTACTGGATCAGGCCACGGTGTCCGCTGAGATCGCACTTTCCGGATCTGAGCAGAACGGCGATCTGACCGGCAAGAACCTGCGACTGCTGGCAGGTCGTGTACGGCCCGGCCCGACACCAGAGGTGCGGGAGTTCCAAGAGCGCGGCGTGGACTTCGTTTCGGCTGGATCGGTGCTGGAGCTGGCCGCTCAAATGAATCAGCTGGTCGGAGAGCATCTCATCGACGGCGAGGTGCTGCGGCAGGTCATCGAGGCCCGCGATCTCCAAGTGCGCAGTGGGCTGGGGAAGGATCCGCAGGTGGTAGCCACGGCCGCAGCTCGGAGGTTCCTCGGTGATCGGCTGCTGCGGGTGGTGACGCCGCATGAGCTGCTCGATCCGAAAGCTCCGGGCAGGGCAGGATCCGGAGGTCCGCTGGTCGCGATCCGGCTGCACGTGCTGACCCGCAAGACCCTCGGCGGGCTGGAGACCGACCTTGATGGACGTGTCCTACGGGTGGGTGGTTCAGCGCTTCCGGGCGTGTACGCGGTAGGCGAGGCGGCCGGCTTCGGCGGCGGAGGCGTCCACGGGTACCGAGCCCTAGAAGGCACCTTTCTGGGCGGCTGTCTGTTCTCTGGCCGCACCGCCGGCCGGGCCCTCGCCAACAGCCTCTGAGCTAGGGGCGCGAGGCCTGTTCGTTTGCCGGGCTCTGATGGGAAACGTACGCCTGAGAGTCGCGGGAGGTGTTCTGGCTCCGAGCGGCCTCGTGATGCCGCACGACCTCGGCAACGACAAAGTTCAGGAACTTCTCGGCGAACTCCGGATCAAGCCGGGCCTCTACGGCCAGGGCTCGTAGTCGCTCGATCTGCTGGGCCTCGCGTACCGGGTCGGCAGGAGGCAGGCCATGCGCGGCCTTGAGCTCGCCCACCTGCTGGGTGATCTTGAATCGCTCGGCCAACAGGTGCACCAGGGCCGCATCCATGTTGTCGATGCTCATCCGCAGCCGCAGCAACTCCTCGGCGACCGGGTCAACCATGGCGCTCAGCCTAGCCAGTAGGGACCTCCCCAGGCCTCTTCGTCCACCGTGCCGAAGTCGGGCGCGTGGTCCGGCGCCTCAGCGGACCGCCTGCGTCGTGCCGGCCACCACACCTTGGGCTCCGGGCGCTGCAGGCGCAACCACGACAGGCAGTCGGGCCAACGTTCCAGCCCCTTCGAATTTCAGTGATCCGAAGGCTGTCCCGGTCAGCGAACCCCCTTGCGGGGAGAGGGTAATCGTGACGGTCTTGGTCTGCCCCGCTTGTGCGAAGTGCAGGGTCGACGGGCTGACGGTCGCGGCCACCCCTGGCACCGAGATCGCCGTCTGATACGACCCGGGCTTCACAGCGGTTACCCTCCTGGTGACCTGCTGAGAACCGACGAGTTCTCCGATCGCAATCGACGGCGCGTTGTAGTTGCTCGCATCGATTGGCTTCGCCGTTGTGGCGGTGTCGAAGCCCGCACCCTCCAGGAACCCCAGCCAGTCTTTCTCCCTGGCGTCAAAGATCACGCCCGGGTTGAACATCCGATCCGGTCGCACGTTGCCGGCGCCCTGGGCGAAGTAGTCACTGCTCGACTTGCCATTGGCGGTCTTCACTCGTGCCGAGGTAGTCATGATCGCGGACTTCACCGCCATCGGGGACCACCTGGGATGAACGCTGAAGTACAAGGCGGCGATTCCTGCAATGTGTGGTGATGCCATGGAGGTGCCGGAGTAGAAGTCGAATGAGCGCTTCTGATTCGACGGTGGGGCCACCGCGGCCAGCACGGCAAGGCCGGGTGCTGAAATGTCGGGTTTGAGCAGGTTGCCGCGGTTGCCGACAGAGGGCCCACGGGATGAGAAGCTCGCCACCTGGGGATATCTGATCGGGGTCGAGGAAAGATTCCCGGGCTTGAGCTTCGCGGTCGCTCCCGCCTTCTTGGCATAGGACTTGACGGCCGACCCGAAGGGCGCGTCAAGATGAACCGTCGGCACGGCATGCATGTCAGCGTCCGTCGAACTCTCGGTGAGGTTCGCCAACACCATGCCCTTCCCGCCAGCGCGCTTCACTTCGGCGGACTTGTCGACCCTAGCGACCACACCGCGATCGCAGACCACAATCTTTCCGGCGGCCTTGGCACGACTGAGAGTGTTCGGTGCGCAGACTGTCGCGTCGTCGCCCGCCGCCGAGGCGCGCTTCACAGATCGGGCCGTGACAAGCCGGGCCGAGCCCAGGCTGTCAAGGATCGAGGTGCTGATTCCGGCGTACTTCTTGCCGTTGCCGAGGACCACCGTTCCGGCGTACGGGGCAACCGTGCTCGCGGCGACCGTTGTTACCCACGGTGTTACATGGTTCGCAGTGGATGCCGCGGGTCCAGAATTACCTGCTGACGTTGCCACAAAGATGCCAGCCGATGCCGCGGACAGGAATGCCCGGTCGACCGGATCATCCACGGCGTCCGAGCCGCTGACCGAATAGTTGATCACATCGACGCCATCGGAGACCGCCGCATCGATGGCGGCCAGCGCGTCGCCGCTGTAGATGGCCGGTTCCTCATCAGTCGCGCTAGTGAAAGCGATCTTGTAGATCGCGAGCTTCGCGGCCGGCGCAACGCCGGAGATCTTCCCGAACGAGTGACCAGCGACCGATGCCGCAACACCGGCTTTGCCGGCAGCCGTGGACGCAACATGGGTGCCGTGGCCGTCGCCGTCTCGTGGCGAAAGGAAGTCGGTACGCTGCCCCGCCGGAGTCTGCGACTCGTACGTCGAAGAGAACGAGCGAGCGCCGATCACCTTGGTAGTGCACTCTTTGCCGGTGAACGAGTCGCCGGCCTCGCAGATCCCGGTAAACCTCTGGCCGTCCGCCTTATGCATCACGATCTTGTTCTTGGCTGATCGGTAGGGCCGGAACGGATCCGACGCCGTCGGCCGGGCCGTGCCAAGCGCCTCGCCGGCAAATGACTTACTTTCCGGCCAATAGCCGGAATCCAAGACGCCGACGACCACACCACGGCCGGCGCTCGTCTTGCCACCGAGTGCTGCCCACACGCCATTGCTGCCCGTCAGCTTCAAGAAATCGACCGGGTTCTTGCTATCGGTGAGCCGTCGTGGTCGGTCCTTGGTCACCGACAAGACACCAGGCGCGCTTTCCAGCGTACGGACCTGGTCGGGCGTCAGCGTCGTCGCGAAGCCGTTGAGGCTGACCGCGTAGCGCTTGAGCGGCTTGGCACCGACCCGGGCGGCCGCATCGTCCTGTTCGCGCTTCAGGTAATCCCGATAGCGCTCGGCGCGGCCTGAAGTGACATCCACCCGCTCGCCTTTGCCGGGACGGGTGGCATCAAGCCCCTTGACTTCGCCGCCATAGGTTGCGATCGGCTTCCCAGTCAGCGTGACGATGTATCGACTCGGAGTCGGATCCGGCCGGCGCTGGTCGGAAGGATCAGGTGGCAGTGCATAAGCCGTCGGTAAGCCGCAAAGAGCGAGCAGAGCAGCAGCTGCAACGCTCGTGGCAATGACCGCCCGATGGGCGCGACGGCTACGCAACAGCACGAAATTCCCCCAATGATTTCGAATGCCCCCGGACTCTCTCGACGGCGAGCGAAGCGCGTCGAGCAAAAGTAGGCTCGACCCTAGCAGCGCGTGAGGAGGTGCGTGAGAGATCAGCGACATTCGCCCGGCGAGCGACAAGAGGGGGTATTTCGCGCCGCCCGGCGATCGGCCGCACTCGCCATCCCGGTCCTGGTACTGACCATCGGATGCGCCAACCAAATCGCCGAAACCTCCGGCCCGACCCCAGGAAACACCATGCCCGGCACTCCGAGTGAGCAGGCCACTTCGGCCCCGACCGATGACACCGATCTCACGATTGTGATCAACAACGGATCAAGTGCCGCCGTGACGTGGCGGCTGACCTGCAACCCGCCAGGCGGTACCCATCCCGACCCGAAAGCGGCTTGCCGTGCGCTCGAGGCCAATGGCGCAGCAGCCCTGCCGCCGGTACCGAAGGACAAGGCCTGTACCCAGATCTATGGCGGCCCAGAGACGGCCAGTATCACAGGCACCTGGCAGGGGCAGCCGGTGATGAGCAGATTTGCTCGCAATGACGGCTGTCAGATCAGCCGCTGGAAGCTGATGGAGGGACTGCTTCCACCAGGCGGCACCTAAAGCCTCCGCCACGCCTCGGAGTTGTCAGAATCTCGGCACCATATTTGGTGCTGATTCTGACAGGTCGGTCCGAAGACGTCAGCCGACGACGATCTCGACCCGCTGGAACTCTTTGATTTCGGTGTAGCCAGTGGTTGCCATCGCCTTGCGGAGGGCGCCAATGAGGTTCATGGTGCCATCAGGAACGGTGGAAGGGCCGAGCAGGATGTGCTCAAGGCTGCCGACCGTTGAGAACTCGGCCCGTTCGCCGCGCGGCAGCGTGTCATGCCAGGCCTCCGGCCCCCAGTGGTAACCCCGACCGGGCGCTTCTTCGGCCCTGGCGAGCGGCGAGCCGACCATGACCGCATCGGCACCGCAGGCGATTGCTTTGGCGATATCGCCGGAATTGACGACCGAGCCATCGGCGATGACATGCACGTAGCGACCACCGGACTCGTCGAGATAGTCGCGCCGTGCGGCCGCAACATCGGAGACTGCCGAGGCCATCGGCACCGCCACCCCCAGCACCGAACGGCTGGTGTAGGCCGCCCCGCCTCCGAATCCGACCAGGACACCGGCGGCGCCGGTACGCATCAGGTGCAGGGCGGCCTGGTACGTTGCACAGCCGCCGACGATCACCGGAACGTCCAGCTCGTAGATGAACTTCTTCAGGTTGAGTGGTTCCAGCTCAGAGGACACGTGTTCGGCCGACACGGTGGTGCCGCGAATGACGAAGAAGTCGACGCCCGAATCCACTACCGCTTGCGCGTACGCTCGGGTGTTCTGCGGCGAGAGCGCACCGGCAGTCGGCACTCCGGCTTCTCGAATCTCCGCTACCCGCTTGCCGATCAGCTCCGGCTTGATCGGCTCGGCGTAGATCTTCTGCATTCGCCGGGTTGCCTCGATCGGATCCTCGATCGCAATGATCTCCGCGAGCTTCGGTCGCGGGTCGTCATAGCGGGTCCACAGGCCCTCGAGATTCACCACACCGAGCCCACCGAGCTGCCCGATCTTGATAGCCGTTGCTGGCGACATCACCGAGTCCATCGGCGCCGCGAGCACCGGGAAGGCGAAGGTGTATGCGTCGATCCGCCACTGCAGTGAGACCTCCTCCTCACCGCGGGTACGCCGCGACGGGACGATCGTGATGTCGTCAAAAGCGAACGCCCGCTGGGCACGCTTGCTGCGGCCGACGTCAAACATGGTCTACTCCATCAACCCGAATAATTGGGCGCCTCGACGGTCATCTGGATGTCGTGTGGATGGGATTCCTTTAGACCCGCGGAGGTAATCCGCACGAACGAACCTCGCTCCTGCAGCTCGGGAATGGTTGAGGCCCCGGTGTAGAACATGGCCTGCCGCAGGCCGCCGATGAGCTGGTACGCGACCGCCGCCAGCGGACCGCGGTACGGAACGTGGCCCTCGATCCCCTCCGCGATCAGCATCGAGTCCGATGTGACATCACCCTGGAAGTAGCGGTCCTTGGAGTAGGACGGGCCAGTGCGACCACGGGAGGCCATGGCGCCCAGCGATCCCATACCGCGGTAGACCTTGAACTGCTTGCCATTGATGAAGATCAGCTCACCCGGGCTCTCCTCGCAGCCGGCCAGCAGCGATCCGAGCATCACTGTGTCGGCGCCTGCCACGAGTGCCTTCGCGATGTCACCGGAATACTGCAACCCGCCGTCACCGATCAGCGGCACTCCAGCAGGACGGCAAGCCAGAGAGGCATTGTGGATGGCCGTCACCTGTGGCACCCCGACACCAGCCACCACCCGCGTGGTGCAGATGGAGCCGGGGCCGACGCCGACCTTGACGCCGTCCGCTCCGGCGTCTACCAGAGCCTTGGCCCCGGCGTAGGTCGCCACATTCCCGCCGACTATGTCGACTTTGACTGCCGCCGAATCGGCCTTCAACCGACGCACCATATCGAGGACGCCCCGCGAGTGGCCGTGCGCGGTATCGACCACCAGCAGGTCGACACCCTCCTCGATCAAGGCCATCGCACGCTTCCATGCGTCACCGAAGTATCCGACGGCTGCTCCGACCCGTAACCGCCCTTGATCATCTTTGGAGGCGTCCGGATACATCCCGGACTTGACGAAGTCCTTGAGTGTGATCAAACCTCGGAGCCGACCTTGATCATCGACGAGTGGCAACTTCTCGATCTTGTTCCGGGCTAGCAGCCGCATCGCGTCGTCGCGGCTGATGCCCACCGGCCCTGTGATCAACGGCATCGGAGTCATCACCTCGGCCACCGGCCGCGAGGGATCGGTCTCGAAGCGCATATCGCGGTTGGTGATGAGGCCGAGCAGCCGCAGCTCGCGGTCCACAACCGGCACCCCGGAGATATGAAAACGGGCGCACATCGCGTCTGCTTCACCGATGGTGGCATTCGGAGATATGGTGATCGGCTCCTCGATCATGCCCGCCTCGGAGCGCTTGACCACATCTACCTGGTGGGCCTGATCCTCGATCGAAAGATTGCGGTGGATGATGCCGATGCCACCTTGCCGGGCGATGGCCACTGCCATCCGCGCCTCGGTCACCGTGTCCATCGGCGAGGAGATCAGCGGCACCTTGACAGCAATGCGTTTCGAGACCCGGGACTCGGTACTTACCTCTGAAGGCACGATGTCGCTCTCGGCCGGCTGCAGCAGCACATCGTCGAAGGTGAGGCCGATCGTCTCGAAGGCATGCGGCACACCTACTGGACTGAGATCACCGGATGACGGCAACACGGCAAGCCTTTCCCCCTGAGATAAAAAGACATGCTAGTCGAGTCGACGTACTGTACCCGCTCAGCCGTCCCGGCCCCAGCACGAGCTCCGCGCTAGGAGCCAGGTTCTGGTGGGCGCCCCGTATTGCGCAGTGATCCGATCCGATCCAGCAAGCGATACCAGAACAGCGCACCGAGCGCAGCCACACCGACCGAGATCAGCAGGCCGAGGATCTTCAGAGGCCAGCCCCAGATTCCATCCTCGGGATTGGGCCTCGACCAGCCCAAGGGGATCGCGGTCCTCTCGACAAGTTCGCCGCTTCCTCAGCGCATCTCGTCGGATCGGCCGGTGTGCTGCAGAAGTTCTGATCGCCAGCTCGCTGTACGACGGTGGCACGAACGGCACTGC
>DASRJV010000060.1:0-4794 GCA_035649295.1 Propionibacteriaceae bacterium | reverse complement strand
GCGCCGTGGTGCCCAAGTTGATCAATGCCCAGATCACCCCCTCCTGGTCACCGAGCTCGCGCATCTGGCGAAGTGCATCTGGCCCGATCGCCTCGGCTGTGTCCAGGTCTTCGCTCAACCAGGCCAGGAAGCACAAGTAATTCAGCTGGACCGCTGCATCATGATCATCTCCAGCTCCTTGAGCAAGCCTCAGTGCCTCACGATGCAGCTCGGCTGACATCTCATACCTGCCCTGCTCGCGCGCAATGGCTCCCAGCCTGCCGATCGACAAGACCAGACCCGCGCGATCACCAGTCTCCGTGAAAAGGGCCTGAGCCTCCTCCACTAGCGGCCTGGCCTCGGCGTAGTCGCACTGCAAGAAAGCAAGCGTTCCGGACAGCACCAGTATCTGCGCCCGCAACTCATGCGGCGAGTCCGGCCAGGCTCGCAACGCACTCGCTGCCCAGCGCCGCCCGTCGGTATAGCGGCCCCGAAGGTA
The DNA here is from genome assembly GCA_035649295.1 of Propionibacteriaceae bacterium. GTDB lineage: Bacteria > Actinomycetota > Actinomycetes > Propionibacteriales > Propionibacteriaceae > Microlunatus. The sequence continues at coordinate 4,316 of DASRJV010000060.1, read as the reverse complement.
ACACCAGCGGCCCAGCGCGGCGACCGTGCGCATAGCGATCTCTGGCTGATGCTGGATCGACCACCCGATAGCGGGCCGAATGTTGCCGACCTCGCGGTCAATGATCAACAGCCATTCGTGTTGATCATGACCTGTGAGCTGTGGTGCCGCTCGTTCGACGAGATCGCGGTAGTACTCGGCGTGGCGTCGGTGGGTGACGACTCGATCCGCATGCAGCGCGAACTTGCTGCGGGCATACTGCCTGATCAGTTGCAGCAGGCGGAACCGAGCCTGCTGGCTACCTTCGTCTTGGCGCACTACCAGTGACTTGGACACCAGCGAGGACATCACATCCACGACCTCGATCTCATTCAAGCCGACTCCGCACACCGCTGTGACTGCGGCCCGGCTGAAGCTGCCGCCGAATACCGAGAGCCGCTCGAAGATCAACTGTTCGGTGGCGCTCAATCGCTGATAGGTCCAGCCGACCATCGCATCCACCAGTTCCTGCTCACCGCCCGGGCCGGGCGTCTGCAGGATGCTGAGCTCGCTCTCGAGCGTGTCGGCCAGCTCCTGAACGGTGAGCACATTGGTCCGCGCGGCGGCCAGCTCCAGCGCGAGCGGCAGGCCGTCGAGCCGGTGGCAGATGCGAATAACGGCATCCGCTGCCGGCTGGTCGAGCGGGTTGTTGATCAATGATCTGGCGAGGAAGAGTTGACACGACGGGACCTCGCTGAGCTCGTCTGCAGGTGTGCCCTGCGGAGGCACCTGCAGCGGAACCACCGGAAGGGCCAGCTCGCCAGGGACACCGGTGAGATGCCGGCTGGTAATCAAGATGGTGAGCTTCGCTGCGCCGGCGAGGATGGCGCAGCAGAGCTCGGCGCAGGTCGTCAGGTGGTGCTCCGCGTTGTCGATCACGAGCAGGCTCGAGAGGGGCCGCAGGTGATCGATGATCTGTTCCACCATCACCGGGGATCCGCGTACGCCGAGTGCTCCCGCCAGCGCACTGAGCACAGTCGTCGGGTCGTTCAGTGTCCCGATCGGGAACCAGTACACGCCGTCCGGGAACTGCGCCGGCTGCGTCGCGGCGTACCCGACTGCGATCCTGGTCTTGCCGACACCCGCCGGTCCGAGCAGCGTCAGCAGCCGGGTGTCGTCGCGTTCAATGAGCTCAGCCACGGCCTGGAGCTCGGCATTCCGGCCGATCGGATGGTCAGCAAAGACCGGAAGCAAGGGAACCGAGGGTTCATGGAAGTTGACGGAGGCGAAAAGGGCCGAGCGGTCGGATTCCGGCAGGCTGAGACCTTCGGCCAGCAGCCGCATTGTGGTCATTCGGGGTGATCGCCGGCCGCGCTCGAGCAGCGATACGGCTTCCGGACTCAGGCCGGCACGGGCGGCAAGGGTTTCCTGGGAGAGGCCGGAACGCCTCCGCAGGCGACGCAGCTCCTCACCAAACAGGGTCATCTTTTCCTTGCCACATTGGGAAAACACCTTTGTCAGACCGCTCAGATCTGGCTGCCTCGGCGACCTCGAAGACTACTCATTGTCCGTCTGCTGTTCGTGGTCGCACAATTGCCGCAATGTTCAAGATAAGTGAGGCGGCTTTTGGGGGCTAGGCCAGCCGTCGGGGGAGATTCCAGCCGATCCCACTTCTGGGGAAGGGTCGTGGCGTGGAGCCCGGAGGGTGTTAGTCAACGGGGGCCCGCTTGGCGTAGCGGGAGGCTGACACCCTCCAGTTTGATATAGGCGCATCTCGCGCACGTCGTGCAATCGCGAGGAATCCGCCTCTTCGTCGTTCCAAAGCGGCGGCTCGTCTTGCTGCAAGCACTTGTCGCGGTGCTAGATGGTGACCAATGCGGAAATCCAGAGGTCGCCGAGCCAGACCGCGAATCGCTCGTCCGACCAGCCGCGTTCGGCCACCAGCTGATGCCACAAGGTGCCGTCCAAAGTCGCCCACAGGACGTCGCGGCACTCGTCCTCGCTGACGGCCAACTGGCTTGTGGCAGCTGCTGACCGCGCGTATTTCGCCGCCGCGTCCAGCCGCCGCTCGTCAAACTCAGCCAGCATCGACGCCGCATCCGGCTGGCTGGCCGCCGCGCCCTGCAACATGAGCAGTAGGGGTGTGATGCGCCTAAACACCGCCGGATAGACAGCCGCCTGCGCCCTGAACCGCCTCGCCAGATCCGGCTCGGCGATCACCTCACGGATCTCCGGCCGATCCCAGAGTCGGATGTCCTCTTCGTCGCCGCGGAAGCTGACATACCAGACCTGACGCAGCAAGGTGTGCTTGTTGCGGAACGCGGCGTAGACCGTTTCGACCGCGACCCCGGCAGCGCGTGCAATGTCAGCGATCGTGGTACTGCCGTACCCACTGCTCACGAAAAGGTCGTGCGCGGCCTGGATGATCCGCTGCCGAGTTTCGCGCGCCTGTTCCTGACGCCAGCTTGAGTCGTACTGCCTCTTGACAGCTTCAGACATTTAGATACATCCTTACTGTATTGAAAACAGTGTAACAGTATTGGAGGGCAATCATGGGAACTGCGGTAGATGATTTCCTGGCCGAGATGCTGCCGAGGCAGGTTGCGGCCGAGACAGCCATACATAACGGCGACGTTGCACCGCGGCTCGCTCTCTGGTCGCGGACCGATCCGGTGACCCTGTACGGTGCGAAGGTTTCTGGAACCGGTTGGGATGACCTCAGCGCGATGTTTCGTACCGTCGCGTCCTGGTTCTCCGACTCGACCGAATATGAGTTCGAGCTTGTCGCTGCCGGCGCCAGCGGCGACCTGGCCTACACCGTCGGCTACGAGCACAATCGCGTGAAGGTTGCCGGTGAGCCGCAGAGCTACACCTTGCGTGTCACCCATGTGTACCGGCGCGAGGACGGCCAGTGGCGCATCGTGCACCGCCACGCCGACTCCCCGCCAGGTGCCGACCAATCAATCGTGCTTCCGCAGGCGGCGGCTGCCGACGCCTCTCCTTGACCCGATCCGACGGCGAGCGAACATGCCTAGTTCTGCCACCTACACTCGCTGCGATGGAGTTTTGGAGAGGCTGGCCTTACCCGGTCGCAGTCGCGGCCCTGTTCGTGGTGGTCATGCTCCGAGCCGGCGGAACCTACGCGATTGGGCGCGCAGCGCGCGAAGGCGCACGCAGGAGCCGGCTCTCTCGTGTGATGTCCAAGCCCCGGTTTGTTCGAATGCAGCAGGTGGTCGCCCGCTGGGGAGCGCCGGTGGTGACCGCGTCGTTTCTGACAGTGGGGATTCAGACCCTGGTGAACCTGGCGGCCGGGGCCATGCGGATGCCGCTGCGCCGCTACATTCCGGCGCTCACCATTGGCGCGATCGTGTGGGCATTCCTGTACGCGACAATTGGATTTGCGACGTTCGCTGCCTGGCGACAGATGTATGAGCTGTCACCGGTGATCGCCATCGTAGGGCTGGTGATCCTGCTTGCCGGGCTGGCCGGCTACATCGTCTGGCAAGTCCGGCATCGCAATGCTGACGACGAGCGCGAGACCGCTAACTTGGGGTCGTGACCAGCCCATTCGCGCCTGACCTGTGGCATGAGGTGAAGGGGTTCGACTTCACCGACATCACCTATCACCGTGCCAACGAAGCGCCTGTGGTACGGATCGCCTTTGACCGGCCCGAGGTACGCAACGCCTTCCGGCCGCACACCGTCGATGAGCTCTATGCCGCACTGGACCACGCCCGGATCTCTTCCGATGTCGGAGCAGTGCTGCTCACCGGGAACGGGCCGTCGCCCAAGGACGGAGGCTGGGCATTCTGCAGCGGGGGTGATCAGCGGATCCGCGGCCGAGCTGGTTATCAGTACGACTCGCGGGCAAAGGGCGATGCCGCCGCCCTCGGCCGGTTGCACATCCTCGAGGTGCAGCGGCTGATCCGGTTCATGCCCAAGATCGTGATCGCGCTGGTCAATGGCTGGGCTGCCGGTGGTGGGCACAGCCTGCACGTGGTTTGCGACCTGAACCTGGCGAGTGCCGAGCATGCTCGCTTCAAGCAGACCGATGCCGATGTCGGCTCCTTCGATGGCGGCTTTGGATCGGCATACCTGGCTCGACAGGTCGGACAAAAGGTGGCGCGGGAGATCTTCTTCCTGGGAGAGACCTACTCTGCTGAGGACGCGTACCGGATGGGGATGGTGAACCGCGTGGTGCCGCACGCTGAGCTGGAGACAGTCGGGTTGGAGTGGGCCAAGATCATTTGCGGTAAGAGCCCGACTGCCCAGCGGATGCTCAAGTTCGCGTTCAATGCGATTGACGATGGGCTGATCGGCCAACAAGTGTTCGCCGGCGAGTCGACCAGGCTGGCGTA
>DASRJV010000059.1:0-5219 GCA_035649295.1 Propionibacteriaceae bacterium | reverse complement strand
ATTCTCGAGGACCCAGCCGACCTGGAGCCCGTGGCTTCTGGAGTCGGTGCTGCAGATGCCCTCAGTCGTCCCTAACTCCCACCGACTCCTCAGGACCCAGTTGACCCATGGCACAACTGGGTTCTGACAAGTCGGTGGAGTTAGGGACGGGTGAGGGCATCTGCAGCGCCGATCCCAGAAACCATCGGCTCCAGGTCGGCAGCGGTCTCCTCGAGGATGGACTTACCCAGCCGCTCACTGAGCGGCAACTCGACCGGATACACGCCGTCGAAACAGGCGCGACAGAGCGCCTGCTTGCCGACCTGAGTCGCCGCAACCAGCCCTTCGAGTGAGACATAGCCGAGGGAGTCGGCCCCGATCGATCGGCAGATCTCGTCGGTGTCCAGGCCGTTGGCGATGAGTTCGGCGCGGGTGGCGAAGTCGATGCCGTAGAAGCACGGCCACTTCACCGGTGGAGCTGAGATGCGTACGTGCACCTCGGCCGCCCCAGCCTCACGCAGCATCCGGACCAGCGCCCGCTGGGTGTTGCCGCGCACGATGGTGTCGTCGACCACGACCAACCGCTTGCCCGTGATCACATCCCGGAGGGGGTTCAGCTTCAGCCGGATCCCCAGTTGCCGGATGGTCTGGCTCGGCTGGATAAAAGTGCGGCCGACGTAGGAGTTCTTGACCAGCCCCTGCCCGTACGGGATCCCCGAGGCTTCGGCGTACCCGATCGCCGCCGGCGTGCCCGACTCAGGCACCGGGATCACCAGATCCGCGTCGGCAGGAAACTCCCGCGCGAGGGTACGACCCACTTCGACGCGGACCGAGTGCAGCCGGCGACCCGAGATCGTGGTGTCCGGTCGGGCCAAGTAGACGTACTCGAACAGGCAGCCCTTCGGATCGGCCTTGGCGAAGGTGCGGCTGCGCAAACCGTTGGCATCGACCGCGATCAACTCACCTGGCGTGACCTCCCGAATGAACGTGGCCCCGACAATGTCCAGTGCCGCGGTCTCACTCGCCACCACCCAGCCACGCTCAAGCCGGCCAAGCACCAACGGCCGGATGCCCTGTGGGTCCCGAGCGGCGTAGAGCGTCTCTTCATCCATGAAGACCAGGCTGAAAGCGCCCCGCAGCTTGGGCAGCACCTGCAGTGCTGCCTCCTCAGTGCTGAGGCCCGGGAAGGTGGCCATCAGCCCCGTGATCAGGGACGTGTCGCTGGTCGCCTCGTTGGACAGCGATCCAGGAAGGAGCGAGCCGGAGTGTTTGTCGCGCTCGCTCAGCCAGGTCTGCAACTCCAACGAATTGGTGAGGTTGCCGTTATGACCGAGCGCGATGCTCCCGACCGCGGTCGAGCGGAAGGTTGGTTGCGCGTTCTTCCAGACGCTCGCGCCGGTTGTGGAGTAGCGGCAATGCCCGATAGCGAGGTGAGCATTGCCGAGCGAGTCCAGAGTCGCCTCGTTGAAAACTTGGGAGACGAGGCCCATGTCCTTGAAAACCACGATCTGCGAGCCCTTGCTGACCGCGATTCCCGCCGACTCCTGCCCACGGTGCTGCAGGGCGTAAAGCCCGAAGTAGGTGAGCTTGGCGACCTCTTCGTGCGGTGCCCAGACGCCGAAGACGCCACATGCATCCTGAGGCCCACGATCCTGGGGATCTATTTCGTGGTTCAGCAGGCCATCAGCTTGTGCCACTGCCTCATGGTAACCGTCAGAACCAGGCATCACTGGCAGTTGGAGGTTCTCGGCGGACGCGGCGTCCTCGAAAGCATCCACCGCCGCTCACATAGCGTCGCGCACAATAATTCGGGTCCAAGGGGATACCCTTGCTCCTGCCATGGAGTCACCTAACCCTGCCCGGACCAGCGCCGGCGCATGGTCTGGCATAGCTGGCGCCACCCGATCGAGGGTTGTTGATCTCATCATCAGCAATCTCTTCAACATTTGCGTGGTCGTCGGCGCTGCTGTCATGTTCATCGCCGCTGGCTCGCCCATCTTCTGGCTGGGCGCTGCGTTAGCCATCGCGTCGCTAATCATTCTCGGCTGGCTGATGCGTCGCGATATCACCCGCGGCCGCGCGATGCTGGCGACCTACCAGGCACAGCGGATAGTCGTCGTCCTCGCCGTTGCGGCGGCGTACCTCGTCCGCCGGCCCGACCAGGCCACCTGGATCTGCGTCGCCACTAGCCTCGGGATCTTCGCGATCCTCTCCGAACCCACGGTCCGTCTGCTCATGGCCAAAGGGACGCCGGTCGCGGTTCAGCTGCCAGGATTCCCCGCAGTGCCACAGCCGCCTTTCAATCCAACGCTGGTGGTGCTTGCCCAGTTCGCGGTAACGGCCATTGGTGGACTGCTGGCACTTATCGGGGTGCCCGGCTGGTGCTATGTGGTACTCATGGCTATCGGCATCCTGCCGATGGTGATCATGGCCGGGCATGGCGCTCGAGCAATGCAGATCAGCCGGCGCTCCTCGATGGGTGTCCGCAAGGCTCTGCAGCAGTATCGACCCGAGTTCGCCGTGTACTACGCCGCTCGCAACGGCGCCCGCTACCAGGTGGGCATGTGGCTGCCCTACTTCGAGCGCCTCAATCGACGGTTCATCGTGATCACGTGCCATCCCAGCACGGTGCCTGAGATCACTGAGCTCACTTCCGCGCCGATAGTCGTTCCCAAGATCCAAAGCGCGCACGGCCGCCTGTGGCATCTTGTGGTGGACTCGCTCAAGGCAGCCTTCTATGTCCAGAACCACCAGGCCAACGCCGACATGTTGCGATTCGGCCGGCTAACACACATCTGGTTGAACCATGGCGACTCGGACAAGGCGGCCAACTACAGCGCCCGGCATGGAGCCTTTGACAAGATCTTCGTGTCTGGCCAGCAGGGGGTAGATCGCTACGCGGCACATGGAGTGAGGATCCAGCCGGAGCAATTCGCCATTGTGGGGCGCCCACAGATCGAGCGCATCGAGACACGCGATGTGCCGCCGCCGCCGGATGCACCGCGTACCGTGCTCTATGCGCCGACCTGGCACGGCGGCAAGCCGAATACCAACTACTCCTCGCTCATGCTGGGTCCTCGGATTGTTGATGCGTTGCTGGCCCGCGGAGTCATGGTGATCTTCCGCCCGCATCCGCATACCTATCGAGACCCGCAGCAGACAGGGATAGCTCGCGACATCCAACGGCGGCTAAGCACAGACCGCAAGACCACCGGCCGACAACATGTCTTCGGCCGTGCCGCCGAGACCGATTGGGACATTCCGGCCTGCTTCAACCATTGCGACGCGATGATCACCGATGTGTCGTCGGTCGCCTCGGACTTCCTGGCGAGTGGGAAGCCCTTTGCCATGGTGGCGATTCAGCAGCAAGGCGCCGCCTTTCGCCAGGCGATCCCGACGGCACGAGTTGCGTACGTCATTGAGAGCGACCTGAGCACGCTCCCGGAGGCGCTCGACGAGCTGCTCGGTCACGACTCCCTAGCTGAGGCGCGGCGGAGCTACCGGTCCTACTGCGTCGGAGAGGCTCTCGGGGCCGAGGCGCCCAACGGGTTCCTCCGGGAGGTCGAGAGAATCCTCGACAGCGCCTCGCCGCAAAGATCTTCCTCGAGTCCAACCAGCAAGCCCAAGCAGAAAACCGCCTAGCTGGCAAAGATTCTCCGGATCGGTGGCGACCCCTTGCGGCTCGATCGGCGGCCCAGCGGCAAGGATGAGGTATGTCCAATCTGCCCCGGCTCAGTCGATCGCTGCTCGGTCTCCCCGCCGCGCCGCCGGTCCGTCTCGTTCACCTCGGCTTAGGCAACTTCCATCGCGCCCATCAGGCCTGGTACACAGCCAATGCCTCGGATGGATCCGGCTGGGGAATTGCCGCGTTCACCGGCCGCCGACCTGACACCGCAGAAGCCCTCGCGCCACAAGACGGGCTGTACACGTTGATCACGCGTAGTGCCGACGGCGACAGCTTCGACGTGATGGGCCCGATTGCCGCAGTTCACCCTTCGACCGATCACCGGGCGTACCTCGACTATCTCCGACTACCAGAGGTTGCGGTGCTGACGATCACAGTGTCCGAGGCCGGCTATGTGCGCGGTCCGGACGGGCATCTTGACCGCAGCCGCGATGTCATCAGCGCCGACATCGCTGCGCTACAGGACGACATCTCGGCGCAGGTGAGCAGTTTGCCGGCGAAGTTGGTCGCCGGCCTGCTGGCCCGGCGGGCCGCCGACGCTGGCCCGATCAGCATCCTGTCCTGCGACAACCTGCCTGAGAACGGTGCAGTAACGATGGCGGTCGTCACTGATCTTGCTGGCGCGGTCGATGACACTCTGTTGGGGTGGATGGAGGAGCACGTCGATTTCGCTACCTCGATGGTGGATCGCATTACGCCGGTCACGACAGCTGAGGACCGCAGCCTGGTGGCGCAGGCGCAAGGCTACGAGGATGCATCTCCAGTGCCGACTGAGCCCTTCGCCGAGTGGGTGATCTCGGGTCGCTTTCCCGCCGGTCGACCGGCCTGGGAGGACGCCGGCGCCCGGCTGGTCGAGGACATCACACCGTACGAGCAGCGCAAGCTCTGGCTCCTGAATGCATCACACTCATTGCTCGCGTACGCCGGCAGCATTCGCGGCCACGCCACGATCGATGAAGCAATTGCCGACCCGCAGTGCCGATCTTGGGTGGAGGCGCTGTGGGATGAGTCCTGTCGGCACCTCACCCTGCCAGCGGACACGCTTGCTGACTATCGGGCAGCGCTGCTAGAACGCTTTGCCAACCCCCGGGTACGCGACCAGTTGAGCCGGATCGCCGCCGACGGCTCGGTCAAGCTGCCGGTGCGGATCGTGCCCGTGCTGCTTGCCGAACGCGCCGACGGGCGAATGCCATTGGGTTGCGCCACCGCTATCGGGGCGTGGATCCTGCACCTGCGCGGCCACGGCGCCCCGATCAAGGATCCTGGTGCGGATCGCGCTCGCGCAGCAGCCGAGGCCGACGATGAGCCGACCGCGGTCTCCGGAGTGCTGGAGACTCTCCACAGCGGGCTCGGCGACGACAGCGCGCTGGTTCGCGTGATCATCGGGCAGATGGAGGCGCTTACCGGGCAGACACGGACCGCTCGCTAATCGCGCGTGTCGCGGTCCGGCGTGGGTGGCAGATCGTCTCGTTTGGTCGGCAACGCCACCAGCGGCCGCGGCGATTCAGGGCGGTAGAGGAGTGCGACGCCGCCGAGCAGCGCTGCGATCCCGAGG
>DASRJV010000058.1:0-7233 GCA_035649295.1 Propionibacteriaceae bacterium | reverse complement strand
GCATCCGTTGGAGGGCGGCCCTGGATTCAGTGAGATGGAAGCGTTCCCGGGCCAGGACGTCGACCGCGGTTTCAGGCATGCGAACAGCTCCGATGCTGGATCGGTGGGCGTAGGGAGCGAGTGGTCACGCTACCCCTGGTTGACTGGGAAGTCCAAGGGTTTGGGTCATGACCGTTGGGGTGCATGAGGGCACGATTGGGCTAATCGTAAGGTGTAGGCCGTGTCTTCCTCTGATACCGAGCGCAGCTACGTGCCGGTTCCGGACCCCTCGGACCGGCCACGGAAAGCCCGCGCGACGGTACGCGTGATCCTCATCGACAACAATCGCACGCTGCTCTTTGAAGACAGCGACCCCGGAGTTCCTGGCACGAGCTGGTGGACCACTCCCGGAGGCGGAGTGGACGACGGCGAGAGCGAGATGCACGCCGCCATCCGTGAGGTGGCCGAGGAAACCGGTTACCGGCTGAGCGAAAGCGAGCTGCTGGGACCGATCGCAACGCGGCATGTTGTCCACGGATACTCCGACCTCGTGATCGAACAGGATGAGTGCTTCTTTCTCGCGATGGTGTCGCCGTTCGAGGTGGACGTCTCCGCTCACACACCCGACGAGCGGCTTACCATGCTCGGATACCGCTGGTGGTCCCACGACGATCTGCGGCACACCGATGACTGGATTTGGCCGCATGAGCTAGTTGAGCTCTGGTCGCTGGCGGGTCAACCTGATGCGTGGCCGATTGATCTCGGCACCCAGGAGGAATCCACGGTCCTGGACGTGGCTTAGGCCGTACTGGAGTCAGCTCACGGTTCGAGCGTGTGGCGCGAAACCCGTAGACTCCAGTCCCCAGCTGATGATGCGGTGTGGCCGCACTCGGACGAACTCCGGCTTGAAATTGGGAAATCGCGGATTGATCAACTCCCCGCCACTGAAGTGAGGCTCGGCGTCGCCGCGAATCTCGATTGCATGAGCCCCGTTGGGCGAGGCGTCGTCCACCAGGAACGCGACGTGGGGATTCTGCAGCACGTCCCGCCACTTCTTGGAGTTAGCGAAGTCGACGCCTCCGATGTCGATTGCGTCCTCATCGGTATTGAACCGATAGGTGAGAGGAACTAGATGTGGTCTGCCGTCAGCACCGATGGTTGCCAACCGGCCCATCGTCTTGCTCTGCAGGTACGCAATCTCAGCCTCGGAGAAGACGCTCATGTGGCCATGGTGCCTCCTCGCCTTTCGAGGGTACGCGGCTGTGCACGTTTGTGCTCCGCGCAAGCCTCGATCTGAAGGCCTCGGAAATCTGGGTGCGGTTCCATAACAAACTTCCGACCAATGCCGGCTTTCGGGCCGACAACAGCGCTCTTACCTATCGAAATGTCGGCATTGGTCGGAGATTTGATTGCGTCCGACAGCAGTGCTCTTACCTCTCGAAAAGTCGGGGCATTGGTCGGAAATTCGACTCCAACGCACACAGCGGCGGGACAAAAGATCACTCGGCGGCGAGGGCGTCCTCGGCGTCCATGATGCTGTAGCCATAGCCCTGCTCGGCCAGGAACCGCTGGCGGTGGGCTGCAAAGTCAGCGTCCACCGTGTCACGAGCAACTACGGCGTAGAGGCGCGCGGTGGTCCCCTCCGCCTTGGGGCGCAGCAGCCGACCGAGCCGCTGCGCCTCCTCCTGCCGAGAGCCGAAGGCACCAGAGACCTGTACGGCGATTTGAGCTGATGGTAAGTCGATCGAGAAGTTCGCGACCTTGCTCACCACGAGCAGTTTGATCTCGCCAGATCGGAACGCCTCGTAGAGCTGCTCGCGGCGCCGTACGGTGGTATCGCCGGTGATCAATGGCGCGTCCAGCCGGGCGGCGAGGTCCTCCAGCTGATCGACGTACTGTCCGATCACCAGCGTCGGCGTGCCTCGATGCTTGGACACCAGATCGACGACGACACCAGTTTTGGATTCCGCTGTAGATGCCAGCCGGTACTTCTGGTCCGGCTCGGCAACCGCGTACGCCATCCGCTCCGCTTCGCTGAGTGTGACCCGGACCTCGATACAGTCGGCTGGCGCGATGTAGCCCTGCGCTTCGATGTCCTTCCACGGAGCGTCATAGCGCTTTGGACCGATCAGCGAGAAGACGTCGCCTTCCCGGCCATCCTCCCGCACCAGCGTTGCCGTCAGACCAAGCCGGCGACGCGCCTGAAGTCCCGCTGTCATCCGGAAAACCGGTGCCGGCAGCAGGTGTACCTCGTCGTAGATGATCAAGCCCCAGTCGCGCGCATCGAGCAGCTCGAGATGGGGATGTACGCCGCCGCGCTTTGTGGTGATCACCTGGTAAGTCGCCACGGTGACAGGGCGGATCTGTTTCTTCATGCCCGAGTATTCGCCGATCTCATCGGCAGTCAACGTGGTCCTCTTGATCAACTCATCACGCCATTGCCGGGCCGCGACGGTGTTGGTGACCAAGATCAGCGTGGTTGCGCTGGCCCGGGCCATCGCGGCTGCGCCGACGATCGTCTTGCCGGCACCGCAGGGCAGCACCACCACGCCCGATCCGCCATGCCAGAAGGAGTCAGCGGCCTGACCCTGGTAGGGGCGCAGCGTCCACCCGCGCTGATTGAGGCTGATCGCGTGCGCCTCACCGTCGACATAGCCGGCCAAGTCCTCGGCGGGCCAGCCCAGCTTGAGCAGTATCTGCTTGAGGTGCCCGCGCTCGGAGGGATGGACCATGACGGTGTCCTCATCGACGCGGTTGCCGAGCAGTCCCTTGACCTTGCTGCTCCGCAGCACCTCGGTGAGCACCGCACGGTCGCTGCTCACCAAGATGAGGCCGTGGGTCGGGTGCTTCTCGATCCGCAGCCGACCGTAGCGATCCATCGTCTCGGCGACATCCACCAGCAGCGAATTCGGCACCGGATAGCGACTGTAGGTCAGCAGTGTGTCGACCACCTGTTCCGCGTCGTGGCCCGACGCGCGGGCGTTCCATAGCCCTAGGGGTGTCAACCGGTAGGTGTGAATGTGCTCGGGCGCTCGCTCCAGCTCAGCGAACGGCGCGATCGCGATCCGGCACGCGTCGGCATCAGGATGATCAACTTCGAGCAGCAGCGTACGGTCGGACTGCACGACGAGCGGGCCGGGGCCGTCGAAGGGCACTGGCATCAGCGGCTCTTACGTTGGGCCTCGGACCTGTCACCGCTCGGTGTCTCGCTGTCCGATTCCGATTCGGCACCAGGCCTGTCGGATTGGGTCGGCTCGCCGGACGGAGTCGGCGATTCAGAGGGCGTCGGCGGGTCCGTCGGGTCGGGTGAAGGCCTTGTCACTACCAACGTCGGCGAACTGCGGCTTTGGTTTCCGGCCGCGTCGAGAGCCCGAATCTGCACGACGTGCTGACCGCCGTCGTCGTTGAACCAGTGCAGTTTCGCTTGCGTCTCGGCGGTGGTCGCTACTTCAAAACCGTTGAGCCAAACGCGATAACCGATCACCCCGACGTTGTCATTGGCCGCGGTCCATTTGAGGCTGAGCCGATCCGCTGTCATTGCCGACGGTTCGATGTCAGCAACCGGCTCCGGCGGTTCAGAGTCCTTGGATGTCTTCGGCTGGTCTGACGCTTTTCGAGCCGTGCGGCTCCTGTCACCATCGGCCCGCTGCGTAGCAGAGGCGGATTGCTGCCTCGCGGCGGTGGTCACCGAGGGATTCCTGTCAGCCCCGGCCAGCGAATCGCGATCCCCGCTCGGGGAGGCCGATTGCGGAGATTTGTCCGGTTGCGCTGTTACTCGTCGGCTGGTCGGCTCATCGCTGGCTTTCGGAACCCCGATTTGCTCGGGCGAGCGCGCGATGCTCGGCACGAGATAGAGAGATCCGACACCCAGAGCGCACACGCCGAAGACGATCATTCGTCTGATCGTCACGGCGTGCATCCGCTCAGTTTAGTGATCTGCGGGCCGTCAAGAGGCTGCTAACGCGCCTTCTTAGGTCTGTCGAGACGCGGGAACGACTGAGGCGATGCGGGCCAAGGGGATGGTGACGATCTGCGCACTGTGACGGTCGACAGCGCGTACGGCGCCGGCAGTGAGTTCCAAAGGCGCCAGTTCCCGCTCGGCACGGCTGCCGTCGGCACTGACGTAGACGACACGTACCGGAAGGGCTGCACCGGTAGCCGACCGGAGCTGTGCGACCGTGCTTTCGGTGGTAGCCGCGCTAGCCCGCTGTCCATTGACTCGATGGCGGCGTTCTTGTGCCAGCAGGTCCGCGGCCACGGCAGCAGCCGAAGCGACTGGCTTCTCCGGCTCCGGCAACGGTGTCGTCCGCCGAGAGGGTCGAGTCACGACCACCTCGCCGGCGCCATTCTCGACCGCTGGATTGTGCCCGAGTTCCTGCAGCAGCGGAACCAGCTCGTGCTCGTCGACCGCTGCGACCAAGACTCCGGGTGCGACGGTGTGGAGACCAAAGTCCGCCGCGGCGGGATGAGCAAGCAGCGCCGCCGCCTGCGCCTGGTCGGATAACCGGACGTAGCTACCGGCCGGGCCAACTCGAATGCTGTCGTGACGTCTCGCCACGTCGCCAACCAGATAGCGAAGCGGCTGAGGCACGCCGGTCGTGGAGTGCCGTTCAAGCCAAAGCTGCACATCCTCTGCTGACCAGCCCAGATCGAAGGCACGACGCAATGAGTTGGCGCTGAACCGATAGACCCCACCACCGCCGCGGGACTCCTGATCAGCCAGTATCTGCAACTCGGCGGCGACGGTGTGCTCCAGCGGTCCTGCAGTGACGGCTGTGAGATCGGTCTGAATCATGAAATCCGCCACCGGAGCAGGAAAGAGTGCAACCAGTTCAGCCGGCATTGGCTGACCGGGGCGTAGCGGAACTCTGGCGAACGACGACACAGCGTTCAGTGCTGTTACTCCCAGCCACGACCCCTCGCGCCACGTCCACTGCACCAGCTCGAGGGCTGTCAGCGGTCCCTGGCTCAGCCGCGGCCGATGCCAGGCAACGGCCGCAGCCAACTGCTCCAGGTCGAGCACTGTGCCTCGCTCTGCCGCGGCGATGAGCTGCAGGACTGTCAGGCGCAGGTCTGCGGCGGACGGAGCGTGGGCCTCCTGGCCGAGCGGGTGGCCGCCAGCTACGGCAGATCGGGCGAAGAAACGGTCGGCTGAGAGCCACGCCTCGGCGACGAGTCGCCAGCGGGTCGGGGCATCGCAGCCGAGCCACTGGTCGTAGTCGGCGGTGGGCAGCAGCGCCGCTGACCCAACAGGTGCCACCAGTCGAGCGGCGGCTGCGCACTCAATGACAAAGACGGCGTGCGCCGGATCGGCGCCGAGATGCTGAGCGAGGGCCGTAACGTCACGGTTGGCAAGCCCTCCCGCCCGCAGCAGTTTGTGCGGGACGGACTCAAGGCGATGTGCAAGAAGTTCGATGTCGTGCAGCAATGCAAAGGCTGCGCCGGCCGCGGCCTGGTCGACGCGGTCCGGGTCGCGGTATCGCCCGGTGATCACCGGCGCTTCGGTGGGCACTGGCTCAGGCGCGAATCTGGCCCCCCGCAGGCGCCACGCGACCTCCCGCGGAATGATCACCGTCTCGGAGTCCAGCGGCCGTAGCAACTGGCGGCTGAGGAGGCGTTCGATCGGTGAGCTGGCCGACGCCACTGTGACCTTCCGGTCGGCGTGGCGGACGCTGCCGGTCGGCGACCACAAGAGTCGTTCGAGTACCAGCCGGGCTTCAGCACCAGACGCCTGCAGCGCTGCATCGATTTGCTCATTTGACAGGGGCCGGGCCGACGGGGGAGCCAGGCCGCCGGGATAGGGCTCGAATGCCTCGCGAACCGGCCGCACCAGGTGCATCTGGTCGTTGTGGCCCCAAAGTAGACCGTGCTCCCGGAGCTGCTGTACCGCTGCACCAACGTGTGCCGGCGAGGAGCCCAGCATCGTCTCAAGATCGCCAGCTCCAGCGGGATCCGGTAGTGCCGCCAACGCCTCAGCGACAGTTCGGAGCCAGCAGTTGAGTTGGTCAATGACGTGGTTGATCGAGGCGGAGGTCGTGGACCGGCTCGCTAGCTCGGTGATGTCTTCCGGAATCGGTTCGAGGAGATCGGGACGTGCGGACAGCAACGTGGCCAGCTCGTCGGCCGACATGGCACGCAGTGCCTCGGTCAGGGTGCGTGGCCGCGAGGGCTCACTCGGCGCGGCCATCCGGCCCCCAAGGGGATCGATACGTCGGCGGGCTGGAGTCGTCCGATCTGAGGCGGCGGTAGACCATGGCCAGTGTGCTGATCAGCAATGCCCAGCACATCAGCAGTGCCCAGCCGCTGAGGAATTGCCACCAGTCGGCGAAGCCGGCGTCGACGACGAGCAGGCCGAGTACGCCGATGAGAGACAGCAGGCCGATGCCGAACAGGTATGTCCGGCGCACCTCTGCCTTTGCGACCTTGACTCGCCCGGCAAGTCCAACGCTGATGCACAGAATGATCGGCGAGAGGACGGACACCAGGCCGCCGATGATCAAGCACATGCAAAGACCCGGGGTGGCGGCGTCGAGGACGGCCCGAGCGCTGACGGGAGTGATCGGTTGCGGCTGTTGACCGTACGGCCCGGAGCCAAACCACGCAGGCGTTCCGGGTGTCGGAAAGTTACTGGACGTGGGGCCCTCGGTGTGGATGGCCAGGGGTTGCTCCGGCTGTACGTGATAAGCACCCGGCGGTGGTGTCCAGCCGGCCGCGGTGGGTTGGCCCGTCGGGGCCGCCCAGTGCACCGCTCCCCAAGCCGAGTCGGAGGTCATGGTGCTGGACACCACGGCAAACGGTTGCTGCGGGTCGCGGGGCTCTTCACGCTCGGGAGTCAAGGTCGACAAGGGCGCCACTGGCCCTTCCGGGGAATCGAATACCGGCCGGCTCTTGGGCGCCCAGGCAGCTACTTGCGCATACGGGGGAGCAACGTCCAGCGCCGGCGCATCCGGGTTCTGGAAGTCGGAAGGCCGCTCGATGGGCGCGTACTCCGGCCCGTCCTCCCACGTTGCCATGCAGTCATCGTAGACGCGGTGCGGTTTGTGCCAGCTCCGGCAGAAAGTCCGACGAGCCAGTTTGGATAGCCCAACTAAGTATCGGCAACTCAGAACGTGGTTTTGCTGTTGGGGCCATGGGATGAAACGGCTACGCTTAGCGCCCTGTAGTCGGGGTAACGAGATGCCGGGCGAACCGGTGACAAAGCAAGCGAGGTTGAGGTGCCTGTTGGCAAGGTGAGGTTTTACGACGCCGAAAAAG
>DASRJV010000057.1:0-14793 GCA_035649295.1 Propionibacteriaceae bacterium | reverse complement strand
CCGCGAGGGCGATCATGATTGCGTCCTCGACAAGTTCCGGAAAGTACCCGCACGCGTCGATCTCGGCGCGCAGATCTTTCCTCGTGGAGCCAATCCTCATGTCGATCATCCTGCCACGCACCACCGACACCTGCGCTGATTCGGCGGCTGATTGCATCTACACCAGCGAATGGCCAAGTGCGCGGTGAGCCCGGTCGAGGTGCGCTGCTGTGCCCTTCAACAGGCCGAGGGCATACAACCGAGCTACAGGACGCGCGCCAACGGGTCGCGCTGGTCGGCCGTAGGGGCGATGAAAACGCGCGCACCCAGTACCGAGATCGAGCTGACGGAGGCGACACAGGGACGAAGGGTTATCGATGCCAGCTGTGGGATTGCGTCGGACAGCTGTGCTACCCGATGCAACAGGTCCTCGATTCCTGCAATGTCGACCCCCGGTGCTCCGTGGCGACCTAACAGCGTAGGCGCGGCCTTGAGCTCTCGGACCATTCCCGCGGCATCCACCGTTGTCAGGGGTGGTACCCGGTAGACCGTGTCACCGAGCAGCTCGCTCGGGATTCCGTCCAGACCGAGGGAAATGATCGGGCCGAACGCAGCATCCTCCCGGCTGGTGATGATCAATGCCACGCCAGGTGGCGCCATGGCCTGTACCACCGGCATGGCGACCGACAGCGTTTCGTCGTCGGCAAGACCGATCTCGGCCACCAATTGCCGCAGATCTTTCCAGGCATCGGCCATCTCTGCGGCGTTGTCGATGTTGCGATGCACGCTGGCCAGATCCGGTCGGCCGCGTACGGCGCTGCTGGTCGCTTTCAGAACGACATTCCAGCCCAGCTGATCAGCAGCCGCGACTGCATCGGCCAACCCGGAGACTGCGAACTGGCGCACCAGATTGATCCCGTACGCACCCAGCAGCTCAGCGGTCTCGATCGCGGTCAGCTCGCGCCCTGTCGGTTGCTCGGCCAGGATGCGGTTGACTATCAGCTTGGCCTCGTGGGTGTCCGCGTCCACCATCGGCACGGCACCAGGGTCCCGGTCGCGCCACTGCGCATAGTTGCTGAGGGCTGACAGCGCCTGAATGGCGTCGACCGATCCGTCAAACCTTGGCAGCATCCCAGGCGTATCTGGCTTGCCGCTGCTCTGCAACGGTGGTTGGAAGTCCAAGAACACCCCAATCAGCGGTTTGGTGGCTCCGGCAGCAACGTTTTCCAAGGTCAGAATGATGTCCTCGGTCCCCCGATTGAAGGCATTCACAGCCGCGCATACCACTGAGTCGTAGCGCTCGTCAGCCAGTGCTTGGCGCGCGGCCTGGCCAAAAGTCTCCGGGTTCGCGTCCGCTCCGAGCAGTTCTGGCTCTGGATCTCGAATCAGTCCGACCGAATCCATCTTCTGCAGCATCTGATGCGCCAGTGTCAAGGAATTGGTGATGATCCGGGCCCTGGGACCGGACGGCAACGGCTGCTGCGAAGCGATCTTGGCGATATCGATCATGTCACCGCGGCGATGAACCACCATGATCCCGGCCTGTCTGAAGAGTGCATCGACCGCCTCCTCCGGGGCATGGCCGAGCCCGCCTCGTACCCCAGCATGATCAGCTATGTGGGTGCGCCCTGGCGCGAATACCACGACGGGCTTTCTGCTGGCCAGTCGCCGGCTAATACGGGAGAACTTCCTCGGGTTGCCGATCGAGTCCAATGTCAGCAGGCAAACCCGTGTGGCCTCGTCGTCTTCCCAGTACTGCATCACGTCATTGGCAGTCACATCGGCATAGTCGCCGGTGCTGATGAAGGAGGACAGACCCAGGTCGTGGCGTCTGGTGTGATTGAGCAACGCGACGCCGACAGCGGCCGACTGGCAGAACATCCCGACTCCCCCGGCACGCGGCATGGGCCCGGGCGTGGCATTCAGCCGAACGGTGCCCACAGTGTTGATGATGCCAAGAGCATCTGGACCGAGTGCCCGGATTCCGTACGCGCGGGCCAAATTGATGATCTTGAGATTATCCCCGGCGGCGTAGTCAGCCCCGGTGAGCACGACCATGCCGTGAGCGCCCTGGTGGGCCGCGTCGATCACCACTCCACCCAGCTGATTGGTTGGGACCGAGACGATCGCCAGGTCCAAACCGCCCTGCACCGCGGCGATCGAAGCAGCGTTGGCGACGCCGGCAACTGCGGCACCATCAATGCTCACCGCCACTACCTCGCCGCTAAAGTCACCGCGCAGCATCGAATTGATCAAGTCCTGCACACGGTCGCCTTGTCCATACACCACGATCCGCTCCGGACTGAGCAGCCGCCGCACCGAGGCGCTTTCGGCGCGGTGCTCCCGGCGCTCCATGACGCCGACCGAAGTGTCGGTGGGCAAGATCGGGAACTCGACAGCAAGCACGCCGTCCTCGATGCCCTTGGACACGCGGTAACCAGCGTCTGCGAACACCTTGGCCATCCGGCGGTTCTCCGGCAGCACCTCGGCCACGAAGCGGATAATCCCCCGTTCCCGAGCGGCTTGAGCCAGATGCTCCAACAACAGCTGAGCGATACCTCGACCCTGATGGGCGTCTTCGATCAAGAACGATACTTCTGCATGATCATCTTCAATACGGTCGTAGCGGCCAACGGCGATCATGTTCTCACCGAGGGTGAGGATGAACGCCACCCGGCTGACGTAGTCGACCTCGGTGAACCGCTTGACATCCCGATCACTCAGTCGCGGGTAGGGCGCGAAGAAACGGAGATACTTCGACTCTGGCGAGACCCGCTCGTAGAAGGCGACGAGCCGGTCCGCATCGGACGGCCGAATCGGTCGCAGATGCGCAACGCCGCCGTCAGCCAGCAGCACATCCGCTTCCCACTCTCGTGGATATCCGGGCGGGTCCGCGTCAATATTTCCCGGGGCCTGGCTCACGGACACGGCCAAAGCCTAACGGGGTGGTGTTTGATTGCTCGCTCCGCTTGCTCCCCAGCGCGCTGCGCGAACGCCGTAACGAATAGTGTTCAGACCATGGCCGACTTCGTCGCTGCAATCGATCAGGGTACGACCAGCACCCGCTGCATGATCTTCGACCACTCAGGGCGTGAAGTCGGGAAATATCAGCTCGAGCACCACCAGATCATGCCGAGAGCAGGATGGGTGGAGCACGATCCACTGGAGATCTGGCAGCGCACCCAAGAGGTAGTCCAGCAAGCCCTCGCAGGACGCGGTCTTGTCGCCAGCGACCTCGCGGGGCTTGGGATCACCAATCAGCGTGAGACTACGGTGGTGTGGGATCCCGTCACCGGTGAGCCTTACGGAAACGCGATCGTATGGCAGGACACTCGCACCGACAAGATCGCTGCCGCACTTGATCGGGATGGCCGGGGTGACGTCATCAGGCAACGGGCGGGCTTGCCGCCAGCGACATACTTCTCCGGCGGCAAGTTGCAATGGATCTTGGAAAATGTGGAGGGAGTTCGTGACGCCGCCGAACGTGGTCGCGCCGTCTTCGGCACCACGGACTGCTGGCTGTTGTGGAACCTCACCGGCGGCGTTGACGGCGGCCAGCACATCACCGACGTCACCAATGCCAGCCGCACCATGTTGATGGACCTGGAGACCCTCGACTGGGACCTGGAGCTGTTGAGCTTCTTCGAGATCCCGCAAGCGATGCTGCCGAGCATCGTGCCCTCCTCCGACGCCGCGGCGTACCAGCACACATCTGCTGATGGCCCGTTCGGCGGCGAGGTGACGATCGGGGGTGATCTTGGCGATCAACAGGCGGCCATGGTCGGCCAGGTCTGCCTGAGGGCCGGCGACGCCAAGAACACCTACGGGACCGGCAACTTCTTGCTGCTCAACACCGGCGAGCAGCTGTACCGCTCGAGCAACGGCCTTCTGAGCACCGTGTGCTACCAGTTCGGCGAGGCAGCGCCGGTATACGCCCTAGAGGGTTCGATCGCAGTAACCGGTTCGGCTGTGCAATGGCTTCGCGACCAGCTCCAGATTATTCGCGACGCTCAGGAGATCGAGGCGCTGGCGAGTCAGGTCGACAACGCGGCACGGCTGTACTTCGTGCCGGCTTTCTCCGGCCTCTTCGCACCTTATTGGCGCTCTGATGCCCGTGGCGTCATCGTCGGCTTGTCCCGCTTCCACACTCGTGCTCATATCGCCCGAGCGACGCTGGAAGCAATCTGCTACCAGAGTCGCGATGTAGTCGAGGCGATGGAGAAGGATGCCGGCGTGCAACTCGATGAACTGAAGGTTGACGGTGGCGTCACGGCAAACGCACTCTGCATGCAGATCCAGGCCGACACACTCGGCGTCGAGGTAAGCAAGCCCGTCGTGGCCGAAACAACTGCTCTGGGTGCGGCATACGCCGCCGGTCTGGCAACAGGCTTCTGGGAGTCGCCGGACGAGCTTCGGGAGAACTGGCTGGAAGATCACCGCTGGAGCCCGAAGATCAGCGAGGAGGAACGAGCAGAGGGTTACGAGGGATGGAAGAAGGCTGTGCAACGCACCTTGGACTGGGTTCAGGTCTAGTCGGTATCGCGTCAACAAGAGAGGAGTGGTGGGGATGGCAACGGAGGCTCAGCCGATCAAGGAGCCGGTAATTCCAGATCCTGCCCGTAATCTGGCGCTCGAGTTGGTCCGCGCAACGGAGGCGGCCGCGATCAACTGCTCGCGTTACATGGGATTCGGTGACAAGAACCAGGTGGACGGGGCGGCTGTTGACGCAATGCGCCCGGTGCTCGGGTCAGTCCGCATGAACGGCATCGTGGTCATCGGTGAGGGCGAAAAGGACGAGGCTCCGATGCTCTTCAACGGCGAGCGGGTCGGCGATGGCACAGGGCCGGAGTGGGACATTGCTGTCGACCCCGTCGACGGTACGACGCTGACCGCCAAGAGCCTGCCCGATGCTGTCAGCATCATCGGGGTATCGCCTCGTGGCACGATGTTCTCGCCCGGTCCAGCCGTGTACATGCAGAAATTGGTAGTGCCGGAAGTGGCCGCTGCCGCTGTCGATCTTGATGCGCCGATCGGAGATAATCTCAGCAAGATCGCTGAGGCAACCGATCGTGCCGTCTCCGAGCTCACAGTCTGCGTTCTCGATCGACCGAGGCACACTGAGCTGGTTGCAACCATCCGCGCGGCTGGTGCGCGGATCCGGTTCCTGCTTGACGGCGATGTGGCCGGCGCAATCATGGCCGCCACACCATCGACCGGAGTCGATCTGTTAGTAGGCGTCGGCGGCACCCCTGAGGGCGTGCTCGCCGCTTGCGCGCTCCGCTGTCTGGGTGGCGAGATGTTCGGCCGGCTGATTGCCCGGAACGACGCCGAGCGAGCCGCGATCCTGGACGCCGGCTTCGACCTGGATCGGATATTGAGCACCACCGATCTGGTGTCCGGTGACAACGTGTTCTTTGCCGCAACGGGTGTCACCGACGGATCATTGCTGCGGGGCGTGCGATTCGAGAGCCACCGCATCGTGACCCATTCGCTGTCAATGCGGTCTCGCTCGGGCACCATCCGGTATATCGAAGGCCGTCACGACCCCGAACGATCCTTCCTCGTCAACCCCTGAAGGAAGCTGATGTTCTCCAGCAGCTCCCCGCTCGGACCTGCCGCCCGGGCAGATGCCCTCGACCGGCTGGCAAATGAGGATTTGGATGTTCTGGTCATTGGGGCCGGCGTCACCGGCTGCGGCTGCGCGCTCGATGCTGTCACCCGCGGCCTGCGGGTTGGGTTGGTCGAGGCCCGGGATCTAGCAGCCGGCACCTCGAGCCGGTCCAGCAAGTTGTTTCACGGTGGGCTCCGCTATCTCCAGCAGTTCAACCTTGCCTTGGTCTTCGAGGCGCTCAAGGAGCGCTCGCTGGCACTCAACAAGCTGGCCCCGCACCTCGCCAAGCCGGTGCCGTTCCTCTACCCGCTCACACGGCCGGTGATCGACCGCGGCTATGGGGGCCTCGGCATTGGGGTGTACGACGTACTCGGCGCCGGGCGTGGCGTACCACAACACCTCCGTCACTTGAGCCGCAAGCGGACTTTCGAGTCCTTTCCGTCCGCAAACCGCAAGACCGTGATCGGGTCGATCAGGTTCTACGAAGGTCAGGTCGACGACGCCAGACACACCATGATGATCGGCCGCACCGCGGCTCACTATGGCGCCGCGGTGGCGACCAGCACCCGCGTGATCGGATTTCTGCGTGAGGCCGACCACGTGGCCGGCGTTACGGTTCGTGATCCTGAGTCTGGCCAGGAGTTCACCGTCCGTGCCAAGCAGACGATCAATGCCACAGGAGTCTGGATCGACGAACTTCAAGAGATGCTGGGTGGACGCGGGCAGTTCCGAGTCCGCGCGTCGAAGGGCATTCATCTCGTCGTGCCGCGGAATCGCATCAACTCCATGACTGGGCTGATCACCCGGACCGAGAAGAGCCTGCTCTTCATCATCCCGTGGGGCAGTCACTGGATCATCGGCACGACTGACACCGACTGGCGGCTCGATCGAGCCCATCCCGCGGCCAGTTTGGCCGACATCGACTACCTGCTGCAGCATGCCAACACCCTCCTCGCTGACTCGCTGAAGCGCGAAGATGTCGTCGGCGTCTACGCGGGGCTCCGGCCGCTGCTCGCCGGTGAATCCGATTCGACGTCGAAGCTCTCCCGAGAGCACGCCGTCGCATCGCCCGTCCGAGGGCTGGTCACCATCGCTGGTGGCAAATACACCACGTACCGGGTCATGGCCAAGGATGCAGTTGACGCGACGGTGCGAGAGTTGGACAAGAAAGTGCCGGCGTCCTGCACTGAGGATGTGCCGTTGCTGGGGGCCGACGGCTACCACGCGTTATCGAACGCGCGGCCCTTATTGGTCGACGAAACCGGAATGCGTGATGTCCAGATTGAACATCTGCTCAACCGCTACGGCTCGTTGTTGCCGGAGTTGCTGGACATGATCAAGTCCTCGCCGGAGCTTGCGCATCCGCTGGAGGGTGCGCCTGAATACCTCAAGATCGAAGCCGTCTACGCCGCCTCTCACGAGGGGGCCTTGCATCTGGACGACATCCTGGCCCGCCGGACCCGCATCTCGATCGAGACCTGGGATCGCGGCATAGCCGCGGCTCCCGAGGTAGCCGGCCTGGTCGCTCCGATCTTGGGCTGGGAACCGGCTGATGTCGATCGTGAAGTGGAGCACTATCACAAGCGGGTTGCCGCCGAGCGAGAGTCACAGCATCAGCCAGATGATCTTTCGGCTGATGCCGCGCGGCTGGGTGCGCCAGACGTCCGGATGGGCCGCCTCCACTAACCCGCCCGCACGAGATAAATCTGGCTTGCTGGCCGCTTCAGCGACCGTTTGCCGACATGTCGTCAAGACGCCCTAGACGTTGCCAGTTCGGCGTAAGGTCACGGCATGTCCCTCAACTCGTCCACGCTGACGCGCGACATCCGAAGCGTACGGATCGCCCGGATCACCACGGCATGAACAACAAACCTGCCACCGCTCGCGACCTCATCGGTGACTACCTGACAGAGCAGTGCACGGTGATCATTGACTCCGAAGCTCAGTTACGCGCCGGTGAGGACGTCATCCATACGACCCGGGTAGCCGTCCGCCGCCTACGCAGTACGATCCGGGTGTTCTCTGAACTACTCGATCCCTCCGAGGCAGCGCACCTTGAGGAGGAGCTGGTCTGGTGGGCAGGTCTGCTCGGAGCTGTGCGGGACATGGACATCCTGGCCCAGCGGCAAACCGCCTTGCTCGCGGAATTGCCGGCTGAGCTGATACTCGGCCCCGTCGCCTCAACCATCCAGACCGAGCTGGCTGTGCAGCGCAAGCAGGCAATGGACGCAATGCTCGAGGCGCTGGACTCCGAGCGCTACCGAAAGCTGATCGGGCTGATCCACCACTGGCGTGCTGACCCGCCGTTCACCGCCGCCGCCGACGCGTCACCCGAGTCGGTCGAATCCGCCATCAAGAAGGCCAAGAAAAAGGCAGGTAGGCGGCTCGTCACGGCGGTCGCCACGCGGCGTGCAGACGAGCCATCCGATGAGCTGTTCCACCGTGCCCGCAAGGCATCCAAACGCCATCGTTATGCGGTGGAAGCTGCCCTGCCGGTGTGGGGCGACAAGGCTGACAAGATCATTTCTCAGCGCAAGGATCTGCAGGACCTACTGGGCAATCATCAAGACAGCATTGTGAGCGCAGCCTTCCTCAGGGAGCTCGGCGGTCGCGTTGGGATGCGGTCAGGTCAGAACGGGTTCAGCTACGGAGTCCTCTATGCCCGCGAAGTACAGGCCGGCGAGGCACTGCTTGATGATCTCAAGCCCTTCCTCTAGCTCCAGCGCGTGCCTCAACGTGTCGCCACGGCAGGGCCGAACGGCCGGGTGCCAGACTGAAGTAACGACCCGGCAGAGGGGAGAATCTGCGTTCGATGGCTAGAACACCAGCACCACCTGAGGATGACTTCACCGAGCGAATTGTCGACATTGATGTCTCCTCTGAGATGCAGACCAGCTTCTTGGAGTACGCGTACTCGGTGATCTACTCGCGAGCGCTTCCTGATGCCCGGGACGGGCTCAAGCCCGTGCAGCGCCGCATTTTGTACGCAATGGAGGAGATGGGCGTACGGCCAGACCGATCGCACGTCAAGTGCGCCCGTGTCGTCGGCCAGGTCATGGGCCAATACCACCCTCATGGTGACACCGCCATCTATGACGCGTTGGTCCGGCTGGCTCAGCCGTGGACCATGCGGCTACCGCTGATCGATGGTCACGGCAATTTCGGATCTCTTGACGATGGCCCCGCAGCCATGCGTTACACCGAGTGCCGGATGGCACCGGCTGCGGCGGCAATGACCGATGGCTTGGACGAGGACACTGTCGACTTCAAACCGAATTACGACGGCAAGGATGTCGAACCGACGGTACTGCCGGCGGCCTTTCCCAACCTGCTGGTCAATGGCGCTGCCGGGATCGCGGTGGGCATGGCTACCAACTGCCCGCCGCACAACCTGGTGGAAGTCGTTCAGGCGCTGCGGCACTTGATCAAGCATCCGGATGCCACCGTTGACGAACTGATTCGATTCATTCCTGGACCCGACTTGCCGAGTGGCGGCAAGATCATCGGGCTGGATGGTATTCGCGATGCCTACCACACGGGCAAGGGATCGTTCCGGATGCGGGCGACCGCACGCATCGAGCAGGTGCATCCGCGTCGCAAGGGCATCGTCATCACCGAACTGCCCTACCTGATCGGTCCAGAGCGAGTGATCGAACAGATCAAGAACCTCGTCAATGCCCGAAAGCTACAGGGAATCGCCGACGTGAAGGATCTCTCGGACCGGGCGAATGGGACCCGGCTGGTGATCGAGATCAAGAGCGGCTTCAATCCAGACGCCATCGTGGAACAGCTCTACAAACTGACCAAGATCGAAGACAACTTCGCGATCAATGCGGTTGCCCTGGTCGACGGCCAGCCTCGGACTCTGACGCTGCGCGATTTGCTTACCGTCTATCTCGAGCACCGCTACGAGGTAACCCGGCGCAGGACGGAGTTCGCTCGCACCAAGGCCCAGGAACGTCTCCACCTGGTTGAAGGCTTGCTGATCGCCATTCTCGACATCGACGACGTGATCGCGATCATCCGGACATCGGACGACACGGCCCATGCTCGCTCCCGGCTCATGGAAGTCTTCGAGCTCTCGGAGATCCAGACCAACTACATCCTCGAGATGCCGCTCCGCCGGCTCACGCGATTCAGCCGAATTGAGCTTGAGGAAGAGCGCGGAAAGCTGGAAACAACGATCGCGGAGCTCACCGAGATCTTGGAAAACCCCGAACAGCTGCGCACCCTCGTCGGCAACCAGCTCGCCGAGATCGCCCAGCAGCACGGCACCCCTCGCCGGACGATTCTGCTAGCCGCCAGCGGCGTCGCGGCTACGGCTGCGAGCGCTCCGCTTGAGGTTGCCGATGATCCCTGCTGGGTGTTGCTCTCCTCCGCGGGTCTGCTCGCCAGGACCAATCACGCGCAGCCGCTTCCAGCCGTGAGTGCCCGCGCCAATCACGACGTGATCGTCTCGAAGATCATCTCCACGGCTCGCGGGGACTGCGGACTGATCACCAGCGTGGGGCGGCTGATCAAGATCAGTGCTCTCGATCTTCCGACCGTGCCCACCACCGCGCACGCACCGAACCTTCAGGGCGGTACCCACGTCAGTGAGCTGGTCACCCTGGAACCGGGAGAGAAAGTGCTCTGCCTGACAACACTGACCGACGACTCGCTTGGCCTGGCACTCGGCACGGCTCGCGGCGTCGTCAAGCGGGTCAATCCGGAGGTTCTGGGCAAGGACTCATGGGAGGTGATCCGCCTCGAGCCGGGCGACCGGCTGGTCGGGGCGGTTGAGCTCACCACCACTGAAGCCGAGCTGGTGTTCATCACCAACGACGCCCAGCTGCTGCATTTTTCAGCAACGGCTGTACGACCGCAGGGCCGCTCAGGCGGCGGCATGGCTGGCATCAAGCTCGGCATCGGTGCGAGTGCCGTCTACTTCGGGGCAGTATCGGCGGCTGATTCGGTCGTCACGACTGTGTCGGGCAGCTCCCGAGCTCTGCCGGGCACTGACGCCGGGTCGGTGAAGGTCACAGTCTTTCAGCACTATCCGGCCAAGGGCCGGGCCACGGGCGGGGTACGCTGCCATCGGTTCCTCAAGGGCGAGGATTCTCTGCTGCTTGCCTGGGCGGGACCGGCACCTGCCGTCGCCGCCGCGGACAGCGGCAGTCCCGTTCCGCTGCCGGCCGCCGATGCTCGGCGCGACGGGTCAGGAACCCCCGGCACTCAGCCGATAGCGGCAATCGGATCAGCCGCTGCCGGCTGAGCGCTATGACCTCGCAGTGGAGGCCGACAGAGGAATGGAACACTCACCCGAGCACCAGCCGGACCATCCTGGGTCGACTTACGGCGCCTTCGACGACCTACTGGCCAACAACAAGAGATTCGCGGCGCACTTTGATCAACACGGCTTCGACGGGATAGCCCATGCGGGCGTGCTGATGATCACCTGCATGGACTCCCGGATTGCGCCGCTCGAAATGGTCGGACTGACCTTCGGCGATGCCAAGATCATCCGAACCCCTGGCGGTCGGGTCACGACGTCCGCGCTGGCCGGCTGCATCGCCGGCGTCCACCTGCTCAACGTCAACCGCATCATGGTGATCCCGCACAGTCGCTGCGCCATGGCTGCGGCAGATGACGACGTGATCATCGAGAAAATCCGAACTGCCAGTGGTGCCGATGCGTCCTGGGTGCGATTCGGGGCATCGGCCGACCAGCGACGTACGCTCCACCGCGACACTGAAAAGCTCAGGAATCATCCGCTCATCGGGGATCGTGCCGTCATTGGCGGCTTCTACTACGACGTGGACACCGGGCTTCTTGAACGATGGGATTGAGACCCACCGCGAGGGTCGAAGTGTGCCTGAAAACTACGCGTCGATGGTAGCTGTGTCGAGTGCGTATGCGCCGTCGATGATGAACTCCTTGCGCGGGACCACGTCGTTGCCCATCAGCATCTCGAAGGTCGACTCGGCGGCCTGCCCGTCGTCCACCGTCATCCGGCGCAGCGTGCGATGCCGCGGATTCATCGTCGTCTCGGCTAGCTGATCAGCGTCCATCTCTCCTAGTCCCTTGTAGCGCTGGGGCTCCTTGAAATGCAGGCCCTTCTTCGTCAGCTCGGCCGCCTTCCGTTGGTACTCGGCATCGGAGTAGGTGTAGAGGTACTTCTCCTGCCCCTTGCGGGCATTCGTCAGCTCGAAGCGATGCAGCGGTGGCACCGCGGTAAAGACTCGGCCGGCGGCCACCAGGGGGCGCATGTATCGAAAGAACAATGTCGCCAGCAGACAGCGAATGTGAGCACCGTCTGAGTCGGCGTCCGCCATAAAGATGACCTTGCCGTAGCGCGCCGCCTCGAGATCGAAGCTGCGGCCGGAGCCGGCGCCGACCACTTGAATGATCGAACCGCACTCGGCGTTCTTCAGCATGTCGCCGATGGACGCCTTCTGTACGTTGAGGATCTTTCCTCGGATGGGCAGCAACGCCTGGAACTCGGAGTTCCTTGCCAGCTTGGCTGTCCCGAGAGCCGAGTCGCCTTCGACAATGAACAGTTCGGTCCGGTCCACATCATTGCTACGGCAGTCCACGAGTTTGGCCGGCAGTGATGATGACTCGAGTGCGTTCTTGCGGCGCTGCGCCTCCCGATGCTGGCGCGCAGCTACCCGAGCCCGGGAGGCACCGACGACCTTCTCCAAGACCGCGCGGGCCTGGGTCCTGGTGGCCATCTTGGTGGATCCCAAGAACCGAGTGAGCTCACTTTCGACCACTTTGGCCACCAGCCGCGACACGGCAGGTGTACCGAGCACTTCCTTCGTCTGCCCCTCGAACTGCGGCTCAGCCAGCCGTACGGTGACGACGGCCGTCATGCCCTCCAGTACGTCCTCCTTCAGCACCTCGTCGCCGTTCTTGAGCAGTCGAGTGTTGTGCAGAACGTTCACGAACGCCTTGGTCAGTCCGCGCTCAAAGCCAGCCACATGGGTGCCACCCTTTGGCGTCGCGATGATGTTCACATAAGACTGAGCGCGCGTCTCGTAGCCCGTGCCCCAGCGAATAGCAATGTCAATCTCGAGATCCCGCTCGATATCGGCTGGCTCCATGTGGCCCGCATCGTCCAACATGGGGACGGTTTCGGTAAACCGATCGGTGCCGCGGAGCCGGATCACGTCGGTAACGGCCTCGTCGGGTGCCAGGAATTCGCAGAACTCCGAAATCCCGCCCTGATGCAGATAGGTCTCCTCGACGACGTCTGAGGTACGCGTGTCAGCGATATGGAGCGCGAGTCCGGGCACCAGGAAGCTTGTCTGCCTGGCTCGGTCCTGGAGATCTCGGAACGACAGTTGAGCATCGTGAAGGAAGATCTGGCGGTCAGGCCAGTACGTCACCCGGGTTCCGGTCGTGCCCTTCGGCACCCGACCGATCTTGCGCAGGCCACCTCCGGGTGTGAACTTCGCTGTGGGTCCGGGCCCGTCGAACGTCCCGGGCACACCGCGGCGGAACGACATCGCCCAGGTGGCGGAGTTGCGGTCCACCTCGACGTCAAGCCGACTCGACAGCGCGTTGACAACCGAAGAACCAACGCCGTGCAACCCGCCCGTTGCGTTGTAGGAGCCAGCGCCGAACTTGCCGCCCGCATGCAGTTTGGTGAAGACGACCTCCACCCCAGATAGACCGGTCCGTGGTTCGATGTCGACCGGTATGCCGCGGCCCTGATCTCGTACCGAGATGCCGCCATCGGGGCGCAGTGTGACGAAGATCTCCTTGCCGTAGGCCCCGAGCGCCTCGTCGACCGCATTGTCGATGATCTCCCACAGACAGTGCATCAGCCCCCTGGTATCGGTCGAGCCGATGTACATCGCGGGCCGCTTCCGCACTGCCTCAAGGCCTTCCAGCACGAGCAGATGCCGCGCCTCATACTCACGGCTTTCCGTTGTGGGGCTGGCAGTTGGCACGGGCTGAGAGTACCTCGCGACAGCGGTCCGGACAGTGCCAAACGCGGCCAATCCGAGCTGTGTCGGACAACGAAATCTACGTGACAGCCGAATATGTGATTCACAGGATTTGTTACCCGACAGTCATTAGTCCGAGATGTAGAACCGGAACAATCAGACACAGGCGAGATGTTGAGGATATGACAGGCGTGCATGAGCAGGGAGGTGCGCGCCTCAGCACAGACAAGATCAGCTGATCGTTAGGAAGCGAGGCCCCGTGAACACCCCCGTCATCGAAGGTCCCGCCTTGAGCGCATCGGATCGTTGCGATCGGTGCGGCGCGCAGGCTTACGTCCGAGTCACCATGGCCAACGGGTTTGAGCTCTTCTTTTGCTCACACCACAGCAAGGAGCACGCTGACAAGCTCAAGCAGGTAGCGCTCAAGATCCACGACGAGTCGCAGCGCATCGACTAGAGCACCCGAAGACGACTCCGGCCCCGACCCAGTTCCAGCCTGGGTTGGGGCCGGCCTGCGTCGACTAGTCCAGATAGTCTCGCGTTAGGGTGGCCCGACCTGCTGGGGCTTCTAGCGGCTTACGTCGGTGGCTTGTTGCCCGAGCGGTTGATGAACACCTTGTGGCCCCACCGCTCTTGTCGCCCGGTGCCTTTGCACTTGGGGCAGTTGTGGTGTGCATTGCTGAACATCCAGCCTCGCAACCTCTGCTTGCCTTGGCACCTCGAGCACTTCACCCACGGATTCAAACTCACCGAACCGAGGTAGACGGCGAAAACGAGCCCAACAAGCCCAAGTATTGCTGCCCACACGGTGTCCCCCGTCCGTCTGCTATGAAACAGCACCAATGCTGTCGCAGATGCGGCGGCATTACCGGCAGACTTGCCGGACTACCCCGCCAACCATTTCATATCGCTATCGAGCCGCCGTCGCGCACAGCTCGCGGCTCGCTGCAGCAGCTCACCATTGACCCTGATCAGCTCCCGCTCCATCCATGTCGCAGGCAGCTAAAACCCCGTCGGTCAATCTGAATGTTCCTCGGGGCAAGATGACGAGGTGACCGACGGGGCGAGAGGGACGCTACTACATAGTCAAGCGAAGTAGTCCTTGAACAGGCAAAAACTTCCCAACCGGGGTCGCGGTCGGCAGCACGCACCTGTACTGGACCGAGCTAAACGCTGGGACGATCGTGAAGGCGGGGGTAGCAACCCGCAGGTCGCCACCGGGCTAGAGGCTCCGTTGTGGCGGTCAGCGAACCGTAAGCGGCCGCCCAG
>DASRJV010000056.1:0-5114 GCA_035649295.1 Propionibacteriaceae bacterium | reverse complement strand
GTACGCACACGCACGGGAGATCGCCGACAGGCTGATTGAGGCATTCCTGACGCCGACTGACGAGGGCGGGGTGGATGAAATCCACGTGGTCTACACCCGTTTTGTTTCCATGCTCACGCAGCGAGCCGAAGTGATCCGGATGCTGCCACTTGAGGTCGTGGAGGGCGACGAGCCGCCAGAAAGTGATGAGATCCTTCCGCTGTACGAGTTTGAGCCTGATGCTGAGACCGTGCTGGATGAGCTGCTGCCGCTGTATGTCGCGAGCCGCATCCACTACTGCCTGCTCCAGGGAGCCGCCTCGGAGTTGGCCAGCCGGCAGAAGGCGATGAAGTCAGCGACCGACAACGCGCAGCAGCTGATCGAGCGGCTGACCCGCGAAGCTAACCAGGCCCGGCAGGCGGAGATCACCCAGGAAATCTCCGAGATCGTCGGCGGAGCGAGTGCCCTTGCCGAGGCAACTGCCGCCGCCGAGTGATGTCTCACCTCGAATGATCCAGCCATCCACTGACGAATGAGGAAGCCAGATGACCGCCACGATTGAAGAACAAGACACCGAAGCCCCCTCAGGCGGCATCGGCCGCGTCTCTCGGGTCATCGGCCCAGTGGTCGATGTTGAATTTCCCGTCGACCAGATGCCCGAAATCTACAACGCGCTGACGGTCGAGACCACGGTTGGCGGTGAGACCCGCAGCATGACCATGGAGGTTGAGCTGCACATCGGCGACAACCTCGTTCGAGCTATCGCACTCAAGCCAACCGACGGCATGCAGCGAGGCACGGAGGTGCGTGATACTGGCGCGCCAATCTCGGTGCCCGTCGGTGACGTCACCAAGGGTCACGTGTGGAACGTCACCGGTGACTGCCTGGACACCGATACGGCGAGCCTGGAGATCACCGAGCGCTGGCCGATCCACCGCTCGGCGCCGAAGTTCGATCAGCTCGAGTCCAAGACTGAGATGCTGGAGACCGGCATCAAGGTGCTCGATCTGCTCACCCCGTACGTGACCGGCGGCAAGATCGGCCTGTTCGGCGGTGCCGGCGTCGGCAAAACGGTGCTCATCCAGGAGATGATCTACCGGATCGCCCACAACTTCGGTGGCACCTCGGTGTTCGCCGGCGTGGGGGAGCGCACCCGCGAGGGAAATGATCTGATCCATGAGATGGACGAGGCAGGTGTCTTCAAGGACACTGCACTGGTGTTCGGTCAGATGGACGAGCCGCCCGGTACCCGGCTGCGGGTCGCACTGTCGGCGCTGACCATGGCCGAGTACTTCCGTGACGTGCAGAACCAGGACGTGCTGCTCTTCATCGATAACATCTTCCGGTTCACCCAGGCAGGCTCAGAGGTTTCTACCCTGCTGGGTCGGATGCCTTCGGCAGTCGGGTACCAGCCCAACCTCGCCGACGAAATGGGTCAGCTTCAGGAGCGGATCACCTCGACGCGGGGGCATTCGATCACCTCGATGCAGGCGATCTATGTGCCGGCTGATGACTACACCGACCCGGCCCCGGCAACGACGTTCGCTCACCTGGACGCCACTACAGAGCTCTCTCGCGAGATCGCCTCCCGCGGTCTCTACCCGGCCGTGGATCCGTTGAGCTCGACCAGCCGAATCCTTGACCCGCAGTACATCGGCCAGCAGCACTACGACGTGGCAGTACGGGTCAAGCAGATTCTGCAACGCAATAAGGAGTTGCAGGACATCATCGCGATCTTGGGCGTCGACGAGCTTTCCGAGGAAGACAAGATCGTGGTCAACCGCGCTCGTCGCATCCAACAGTTCCTCAGCCAGAACACCTACATGGCCGAGAAGTTCACCAACATCCCGGGGTCGAGTGTGCCCCTCGCCGAGACCATCGAGTCGTTCCGGATGGTGTGCGACGGAGAAGTTGATCACATTGCCGAGCAGGCATTCTTCAACGTCGGCAGTATGGAGGACGTCGAGCGCCGTTGGTCGGAGCTGCAGAAGGAACAGTGAATAAACTCGTCTAAGGATCGAGTGGCCAGCGGAATGGAGCGGTATGGCTGAACCCATGCAAGTAGAGGTCGTCTCGGCTGATCGTGTGGTCTGGTCCGGCAAGTCTTCCAACATCATCGCCAAGACCGTCGACGGCGAAATCGGCATCTTGCCAGGTCATGAACCAGTGCTCGGTGTGTTGGTGCCGAGCGCGGTGGTGATCTTCTGCGAGGACGGTCCGACTCGGGAGATCATCGCCGTGGAGGGCGGCTTCATTTCCGTCTCCCAGGGACGGGTTTCAATCTTGAGCGAATACGCTCGCATGGCCGACGAGGTGACGGTCGCCGAGGCCGAGAAGGAACTCGCCGAGGCGCAACGTGTTCTCGATACGGGCGACGGAAGTGACGAAGATCGAAAGCATTTGCTGCGCGCAACGGCACAGCTTCGCGCAGCGCAGAAGGCGCAGTAAGGTCGCTGCTAAACATACGCACGCGATCTGAGGACGTTGATGCACGGCTGGCTCGGGGTCGTCGAGATCCTCGGTGTGCTGATAGGCCTGCTGGCCATAAGCCTGCTGATGCTCGCTGTGCGGCGCCGCTGGCTTGATCGACTTGGTGGCACATTCGATTGCAGTCTTCGGCTGCGAATGACGACTCCGGGCACCGGTTGGGTGCTCGGAGTCGGGCGTTATAGCGAAGGAATCCTGGAGTGGTTCAGGTTCTTTTCCTACTCGCTGCGACCGCGCATGGTCTTCCCACGACGCAACGTACGCGTCTTGGAGACGCGGATGCCAGATCCTGTCGAGGCGGTGGCGTTGAACGCAGATGAGAAGGTGCTTCGCATCGAAGTGCACGATGGGCGTGCCGAGACTGAATGGCAGTTAGCCATGAGCGAGGAGTCGCTGACCGGTCTGCTGAGCTGGCTGGAAGCGGCCCCGCCTGGCGTACGCCGATTCGAGTAGTCCCTACTCTCGGGTGGCGAAGGCCGCATCGAAGGATGCCTCCGACGGGCGAATGCCGTTCATGCTTCGAATGAAGTCCAGTGCCTCGGGCGCACCGTCAAGCCGATCCATGCCGGCGTCCTCCCATTCGATTGAGATCGGGCCCGCGTAGCCGATGTGGTTGAGCATCCGGAAGATGTCCTCCCAGCGGGTGTCGCCGTGACCGGTCGAGATGAAGTCCCAGCCGCGTCGCGGGTCCGCCCATGGCAGATGAGAGGCTAGCCGGCCGTTGCGGCCATTGTTCATTCTGACCTTGGTGTCCTTGCAGTCCACGTGATAGATCCGGTCCCGGAAATCCCAGAGGAAGCCGACATAGTCGAGCTCCTGCCAGACCATGTGCGACGGGTCGAAGTTGAGGCCGAAGCCTGGGCGGTGCCCGATGGCCTCCAGCGTGGCGATCGTCGACCAATAGTCGTACGCGATCTCGCTGGGGTGTACCTCGTGGGCGAAGCGGACGCCCACCTCGTCGAAGACATCGATAATCGGATTCCACCGGTCGGCGAAATCCGCGTAGCCGGCCTGGATGACCTTGTCGTCCACCGGCGGGAACATCGCCAGGTAGTGCCAGATGGCCGATCCGGTGAATCCTACGACCGTGTCGACCCCGAAAGCCGCAGCCGCCCGCGCAGTGATCTTCATCTCCTCGGCGGCCCGCTGGCGGACCCCCTCCGGGTCACCGTCACCCCAGACCCGTGGGTTGACCATGTTCTTGTACCGATCGTCGATGATCGCCTCACATACCGCTTGGCCATTGAGGTGATTGGAGATCGCCCAACATCCGAGTCCGTGCTGCTCCAGAATGTCTCGACGTCCCTGCAGGTAGCCTTCGTCCTCGACCGCTTTGACGACGTCGAAATGATCACCCCAGCAGGCAATCTCCAGACCGTCGTAGCCCCAGCTGCCAGCAAGCCGGCAGATCTCCTCGAACGGCAGGTCGGCCCACTGGCCGGTGAATAACGTGACCGGTCTTGGCTGAGCTGGCTCGGCCTTGCCAGCTTCCTTCAGATGGTCGGAGTCACTGAACATCGCATCCTCCTGGAGGGCTTTGAGGGATTGGTTGAGACTAGCTTTCTGACGCCGGGGCGCTGCTTCGGTCGCCCCCCGGCACCCACAGCACATCGCCGTCGGGTCGGTTGGCTACTCAGGTGAGGATGAAGAGCAGGTCAGACAGCCGGTTGAGATAGGTGATTGCCAGGGCGCTGATCCCGCCCGGACGCTCGGCGTCATCAACCGCATCAGTTCCGTACGCCTGGACGGCGACCCAGGCGGCGCGCTCTGCGCGTCGCACCACCGTGCGTGCCACATGTAGCTGCGCAGCAGCCTGCGAGCCACCAGGGAGGATAAATGACTCCAAGCTCGGTAGCGGGTCACCGAACTGGTCACACCAGGCCTCCAGGCGGTCGACGTACTCCTGGGTGATGCGGAGCTCTTGTGGCTGATCGGTAGAGGTAAGGGCTCGTAGCGGCGTCGAAAGATCAGCTCCGAGATCGAACATCTCGTTCTGGACTCTTCGAAGCACCGCGGCGACTTCGTCCGGGAGACCACCAACCGCAAGGGCGACCCCGATTGCCGAGTTGGCTTCGTCCACGTCTCCGTACGCCTCGACTCGCGGATCGGTCTTGTTGACCGGCGACAAGTCGGAGAGGCGGGTCTGCCCGGCATCGCCTGTCCGGGTGTAGATGCGGGTCAGCCGAACCATGATCACACCCTACGCAGAGGGTCTGGTCTTGTACGGCTCGGGTATTGCGGACACACGGCGGCGGGCTTGTCGCTGCCGGGAACCGGCCGCGCGCTGTGGCACAGTACAACGGTGAGAGGCGCACAACAGTGAGAGGCGCCCGCTGCGCAGCCGCAATCCTCGCTGTTGGGTGTGCAATGCTGATCACTGGCTGCGGTCAAATCCCGTCGTTGCCAGCACCTGATTCCCCGGCAACCTCCGACGCGCCGTCGCCTGTCTCCAGCGTCGGTGCGGCAACTGGCGAAACAGGCGACGTCTGCGAGTACTCGGTGTCTGGTAACCCCGCGCGGCCAGTGATGCCGCCCCCGAGTACCGATGTCTCGACCAGCGGGACGATCAGTTATGTCCTGGAGATGACGAACGGCAAGGTCACGATCACCCTGGATCGAACAAAGGCGCCCTGCACCGTCAACTCCTT
>DASRJV010000055.1:0-10747 GCA_035649295.1 Propionibacteriaceae bacterium | reverse complement strand
GCTCGATGCGCTCTCGTGGACCGACCCTGACTTTGCTGGTGAGGAGTCCTACACCAGGGCCGGACCATCGCTGAACGAGACGGTGGGGCAACCACATGCGGTAGTGGTCGACCCGCGTGACGCGCCAGCGCGTACGGCTTTGGTTGTCGAGCCTCGTGACTGCTTCGTGTATGTGTTTCTGCCTCCACTGGAGAGGCTGGAAAAGTTCATCGAGCTGGTCGGACTGGTCGATCGGGCAGCGACGCGGACCGGCACCGCCATAATTCTGGAAGGCTACGGGCCGCCGCCGGATTCTCGGATCAAAGCGTTGCTGATCACCCCTGATCCGGGGGTGATCGAGGTGAACGTCCACCCGACCTCCAGCTGGGCCGAGCTTTCCGACCTGACCGATACGCTCTACGGGATCGCCCGTGAGCAGCGGCTCTGTGCG
Organism: Propionibacteriaceae bacterium; assembly: GCA_035649295.1. Lineage (GTDB taxonomy): Bacteria > Actinomycetota > Actinomycetes > Propionibacteriales > Propionibacteriaceae > Microlunatus. The sequence continues at coordinate 10,317 of DASRJV010000055.1, read as the reverse complement.
GAGACCTTCGGGTTTGATGGGCGGCACAGCGGCACCGGTGGTGGCAACCACCTGACCCTCGGCGGTCCCGAACCGATGCGGTCGCCGTTGCTTCAGCGGCCCGATCTGCTGGTGAGCATGATCACCTTCTGGCAGCACCATCCCGGCCTGTCGTACCTGTTCGCGGGGCGATTCGTGGGAGCGACCAGCCAGGCGCCGCGCGTCGACGAGGGGAGACCGGAGACGCTGTACGAACTGGAGATCGCCTTCGCCGAAATCGATGAACTGGCCGATACTCAGCATCGGCCGTGGGCGGTCGATCGCGCGCTGCGCAGCTTGCTCACTGACATCACCGGCAACACGCACCGCGCCGAGTTCTGCATCGACAAGCTCTACAACCCCAATTCGATGCATGGCAGGCTCGGGCTGGTCGAACTGCGCGGATTCGAAATGGCGCCGCATCCGGACATGGCCCTAGTGCAAGCGCTGTTGGTCCGTGCGCTGGTTGCCAGGCTCGCCGAGGAGCGCTATTCCGCACCGCTGATCAGGTGGGGCACGTCGCTGCACGAGCGATTCCTGCTCCCGCACTTCGTGCTGGCCGACATGGCCGAGGTCGTCACAGATTTGCGCGCTCACGGCATCGAGTTCGAGCTGGCCTGGTTACTGCCGTTTCTCGAGTTCCGGTTCCCGCGGATCGGCGTGAGCAAGATCGGCGACGTCGAGCTGGAACTCCGCAGCGCTATCGAGCCATGGCATGTGCTAGGTGAGGAGGCGACCGCTGGAGGTACTGCGCGCTACGTGGATTCTTCGACTGAACGGCTGCAGGTCGCGGTAAAGGGATTCGTGCCCGAGCGGCATCTGCTGGTATGCAACGGACGACCCGTGCCGTTGACGGCTACCGGCACACCCGGCAGTTACATTGCCGGCGTCCGTTACAAGGCGTGGAAACCGTGGTCCGCGCTGCATCCGACCATCGACGTCGATTCGCCACTGTTGTTCGACCTCATCGATCGAGTGAGCCGCTTCTCCCTCGGTGGCGCGACTTACCACGTGGTACATCCCGGTGGCCGCTCGTACGATCTTCCGCCCGTCAATGCGTCGGAGGCCGAGGCGCGCCGGGCCCGTCGTTTTGAAGCGATGGGTCACACCACGGGGATGATCAACCTCGAGGCTCTGAATGCACAGTTGATCATGCGCTCAGCTGGCGATGATGCGTTTCCATCCACGCTGGATCTGCGCCGTCGGGTGCCACCCGCCTGGGGAATCAGCAGCACTCAGCCTTGGGGCGGGACGTGACTGTCCTGGGTCGCTATTTGACAGCGGCGGGCCAGTCCACAGCCGCTGAGCGGGAGCCGGTCTTCGACGAGTTTGCGGCCGCCGACGGCACCGTACGCGAGGGTTGGTCATCACTGCTGGATGGCCTTGATGAATTCGCCGACGCGGACCTGCTGCAGGCTCAGCGCGAGGTCGCCCGGCTGCTGGAGGACGATAACGTCACGTATACGCCGAGCCCGGCGTCGGCGATCTCGATCGCCGACGAACCGGACGGCCATGGCCCACCTCCTGTAGACACGTCGACCGGCCTTATCGAGCCACAGCCTTGGCGCCTTGACCCCCTGCCGTTGATCATCGATGACCGCGAGTGGGCCGGCCTGGAGGCAAGTCTGGTGCAGCGGGCCGAGCTGCTGGATGCGATCATGACCGATCTCTACGGCGCCCGACGCCTGCTGTCGCGGCGGCATATCCCAGCTGCAGCGATCTTCGACCATGAGGAGTATCTCCGGCCACTCGTCGGCAGCGAGGCAATGGCCGGCCAGCGACTGTTCATGATCGCTGCTGATCTGGGGCGCGACGCCAGCGGGCAGTGGAAGGTGATCTCCGATCGGACTCAGGCGCCTTCTGGTGCCGGATACGCCATGCAGAACCGTCGTGTGATTTCGCGGGTGATGCCGGAGATCTATCACCAGGCCAACCTGCACCGGCTCACGCCCTTCTTCCAGGCGATGCGCCTCGCCCTCGTCGATGCAGCATCCGGAGCAGTGGAGGATCCACGGGTCGTCGTCTTGAGTCCGGGCACCCACTCCGAAACCGCTTTTGATCAAGCCTTTGTTGCCTCCTTGCTCGGCTTTCCGCTACTCGAGGGCAGCGACCTGACGGTTCGTGAAGGCCGGGTGTGGATGCGGGTTCTGGGCAAGCTCGAGCAGGTCGACGTGATCTTGCGCCGCGTGGACTGTACGTATATGGATCCGCTGGAGCTGCGTCCTGACTCGCGGCTTGGTGTCACCGGATTGATGGAATGCGTGCGCCAGGGCACGGTCAGTGTGCTGAACAATCTCGGCTCCGGAGTGCTGGAGAATCCTGCTCTGCTCCCGTTTCTTCCTGAGCTGTGCGAACGGCTGCTCGGCCAATCACTGCGCTTGCCTTCGGTTGAGACCTGGTGGTGCGGCGACGAAGCTGCCTTGAGCCACGTGCTCAACAGCCTCGACTCGATCGTCATACGGCCGATCGGCCGTGGTCACGGTCGCAGTGTCCGTGGCGCAGCTTTGAGTCGGCGGCAGCGCGAGCTGCTGGCGGACAAGATCAAGGCAGCGCCACACCGCTACGTCGGTCAGGAGGTGCTGCACCTGTCTTCCGCGCCGACCAGCCAGGAGGATCGGCTAGTTCGCCGCAACGTCGTACTGCGTTCCTTCGCGGTCCGGAGCGGTAGTTCGTATGCCGCGATGTTGGGCGGCCTCGCCCGAGTGAGCGATGACATGTCGGAACGGCGCGGGGTGTTCGTCACTGAGCCTCATGGCCAGCTGGCCAAGGACGTCTGGGTGGTCGGTAGCGAGCCAGTTGCCGCCCCACGGATTGTGGCTCGGGATCGGCTTGGCGAGGAGCCTGGCTTTGTGCCGGCGGTGTCGGCTTCGAGCGCCATGGTGCCGCGAGTACTCAACGATCTTTACTGGTTCGGCCGGTATGCAGAACGCGCTGAGGACTTGATCCGGCTGGTGATGGCCACACGTACGGTAGCGCTTGAGACCGACCTGGGCGTGACCCATGAAGCCTTGGACGTGTTGTTGCAGGCGATCACGCACATCAGCACTACGTATCCCGGCTTTCTCAACGCACGGGTCGAGATGATGCCGGAGTTCCGATCATTACTGCTGGACCGCCACCGGACCGGCACCGCGGCCCACGCTCTGGGGGCATTGTCGATGGCCGCACAAGGGGTACGCGATCAGCTCTCCGAAGATGTTTGGATGGTGCTGGCCGACATCGAGCGAGCCCTTGCAGCACTTGCCGGCAACCCGGATGACCAGGGCCTTCAGCTGATCGACGCCAGCGAACGCGTGTTGTCCGGCTTGCTGGGCCTTGCTGGTATCGCGACCGAAAACATGGTTCGCGACCCCGGGTGGTACATGCTCGACTCCGGTCGCGGACTGGAACGTGCACTGCAGATCCTGGCGCTGCTGCGGGTGACAATCTGCCGCGAGCGACCGGCAGACGGTGATCACCTGGTGCTGGAGGCTGTGCTGGCAGCCGCCGAATCGATCGTGACGTTCCGTCGCCGTTATCGCACTCGATCCAGCGTTGATGCGGTGATCGAACTGCTCGTCATTGATCCGTTCAACCCGCGTTCGGTCGCCTACCAGCTGCAGCGGATCAGGGCCGATCTCCGGGCCTTGCCCAACAGCTCACCGACGACTCGACCATTGCGGCTGATTGACGCTTTGGCCGAGCGCGTACGCATCGCCGATCCGGCAGTGCTCGCGGAGTCGGCCAATGGCCGTCGGGTTCCGCTGGAGGAATTCCTTGCTGGGCTTCAGACTCAACTGCGAGCCTTGTCCGAGGCAATCCGTGATCAGTACCAGCAGCCGCCGCCAACTCAACGCCCACTGTTTCGCACCGACGCGTTGGGCGGTACCGCATGACCAGCTACCGCATCGAACATCGCACGACCTACACCTATGACTCTGATGTCACGGGAAGCTACGGTGTGTTTCATCTCCGTCCCCGGGATCTGGCGTGGCAGAGCTGCCTGGCCCACGAGATCGCCATTGAACCTGAGCCGGCGGACCTGTTCTCACACATTGACCTCTATGGCAACCAAATGGCCTACTTCCACGTCATCGAGCCTCACAGCAGTCTGGTGGTCACCTCGATCAGCAGGGTCGACATCGGTAGGAACGATCTTGATCCTGAGGCATTGGCTGTGCCGTGGGAATGGACGCAGCCTCGGTTGCGGGAGAACGACGGCGAAGCCTGGGAAGCCATGGACTTCACGTTCCCGTCGCCGTACGTCGACGTACTGCCTGCGATCGAGGACTACGCCAGGGAGTCCTTTCCGGCGGGACGCCCTGTCGGCGAAGCCGCAGTCGAGCTGATGCACCGAATTCACCAGGACTTCACGTACAAATCAGGCTCGACCACACTCCGCACCAAGACCTCCGAACTTCTCGAGAAGCGGACCGGCGTGTGCCAGGACTTCGCACATTTCATGGTGTCCTGCCTCCGCTCGCTGGGCCTCGCCGGGCGCTACGTCAGCGGCTATCTGGCTACTCGACCGCCTCCCGGGAAACCGCGGTCGATTGGTGCAGCTGCTAGTCATGCGTGGGCAGGCTGTTGGATCCCGGACGCCGGCTGGCTGTATCTCGACCCGACCAATGATCGCCTCGTTGACGACTCGCACGCCACAGTGGCGTGGGGTCGTGATTACGGCGACGTGCCCCCTGTCAAGGGTGTGATCTTCACCGAAGCGAAGAAATCGAAGATGGAGGTCTCGGTCGATATGGCCGAGGGGGAGCTATAGGTCGTAGGAGGGCGGGTACTTCGGCTGATAGAGCTGTACTTCACCGGCGGCGGGAATGCGCAAATGGACCATCGGCCCGTAGCCGTAGTCGACCGGCTCGCCGCTGAACTCCGCACCTTTGGCGCTGAGCTCTTTGATGGTTGCCGGGAGGTCGTCGCAGATCAGCGAGAGTTCATGATGGATTGGCACCGTCGTGGTTTGACCCTCGTAGGTCCAGCTGTTGGGGTGTACCCCGAGCTCGCTCGGCCCAGAACGGAAGATCAACCAGCCGGGTCCCGACTCCGGGTTTTCCAGGAACGGCCACTCCAACACATCGCGGAGGAAGGCTCTTGTCGTTGGGGGGTCGTCGGAGTAGAGCAGGGCATGCAGCGCAGTGATCATCTGGTCAGGCTAGACCCCGGGCCGGCCAACAAGACTTCGGCTGGCAAAGTGGGCGAGCGTGCGTGCATTTCAATGCGAGGTGTGTGGAGCTGAGCTTTTCTTCGAGAACTCGGTTTGCATGAGGTGCGGCTCACCGGTCGGATACTCACGCCAGCAAGGCACCATGGTGGTGGTCAGCGACCAGCGACCCATCTGCGCCAATCTCAACCGCTGCGGCTGTAACTGGATCGCCGAGGCAGGCGCGTTGTGCTTCAGCTGCTCGTTGACGAGGACTCGGCCAGCTGACGGCGACACAGTAGGGCTTCGTCAGTACTGGATTGCCGAGGCCGCCAAGCGCCGGTTGATCTTCGGGCTCGATGAGCTCCGGCTCCCGATCAAGATCAGCGACGGCACCACCGGTCTGGCGTTCGACCTGCTCTCCAGCAGTTACGGGAAGATCATCACCGGCCACTTGAACGGAATCATCACCCTTGATCTGGCGGAAAGCAGTGACGCGCATCGCGAGGCCCTACGGGAGAGCATGGACGAGCCGTACCGCACGGTGCTCGGGCACTTTCGGCACGAGATCGGCCACTACTACTGCGAACAACTCGCCCTCGCCGGCGACCGCAGCGAACAATTCCGTGGACTGTTCGGAGACGAAACCACCTCATATGACGAAGCACTGCAGCGCCATTACTCGACTGGGGCTAGTCAGGATTGGCAGAGCAACTTCATCAGCGCGTACGCCACCATGCATCCGCTGGAAGACTTTGCAGAGGTGTTCGGGCATTTCTTGCACATTGCCGACACGCTACAAACAGCGGAGGAATTCGGGCTCATTTCGGACGAGCCACTCGCTCGTCCGCTCGAAGCACCCATGGCTGAGGTGATTGCGCAGACCTGGCTGCCATTGACCAAGGGCTTGAATCAGATCAATCGAAGCATGGGTCGCGCCGATCTCTATCCCTTTGTTCTAGCGGCGCCGGTGATCACGAAGCTGACTTTCGTTGCCGAGCTGATCACTCAGGCTGAGCCGCAGCCAGAATAGCTATCCAGAAAATCCAAAGCCCGCCACATCACCCGCGCGACACCAGGAAGCTGTCCAACTCGGCACGGTCTTTGCCTAGTTCGGACCACGGCCCCGGAACGTTCACGATGGCGAGCGCGCTGGTCGGGAACTTGCTGTCCATTCGAATCCAATCCGGCGAATCAGTACGGACACAGATGTGCTCGACAAGGTCGGGGATGCCGGGGGCATGCCCCAGCACAAGCAGAGTGCGGATCTGGTCGGGCACCTCGCGAATCAATGCCAGTAGTTCTGGCACCCAGGCGTGATAGATCTCTCGAAGGTACTGAACATCGCCGGCGGTGGCGCCGCCTGCCTTCGCGTACTCCCAGGTCTGCCTGGTGCGGGTCGCGGTCGAGCAGAGCACGAGGTCTGGACGCAGTGATCGCTCGCCGAGCAATTGGCCGAGCGCCTCAGCGTCTCGACGCCCACGCGCGGACAATGGCCGCTCATGATCATCGACGTCGAAATCCCACGAGGACTTCGCGTGTCGGACGATCACCAGTGTCCGCTCGTTGTTGACCTCGGAGTCCATGGCGTCAGACTAGAGGTACGCGCGGCCGAACGGCAGTGGGACGGCGCTTGTGAGTTAGTTGTCCTTGCCGCCTGGTGCCAGCGACTCCCAGATTTCCTTGCATTCCGGGCACACCGGGAACCGCTCCGGATCGCGGCTTGGCACCCACACCTTGCCGCAGAGCGCAACCACAGGCGTACCCAGCACCATGGCCTCGGTCAGCTTGTCCTTGGGCACGTAGTGGGAAAAGCGCTCGTGATCGCCCTCCTCAACGCGGTAGTCGGGACGCTCCTGAGTGCGCTCGTCGATGATGGTTTGGGCGCCTGGACTCGGTTGCTGACTCACGTTGGCCAGTCTAGACAGCGGAATGCCCAGCCGATCACCATGAGCACGCTGACAAGTCCAGCCTGCGAGCGTCGGAAATCGCGCGCCGCGGTGCTGAGGAGGAGCGAGCGGAGGCGCTCTTTCCTCCGGGAGCGACGACGAAGTCGGCGGATTCCAAGCGCGATGCGCGAGCAGGCTCAGAGTCAGCAGGTGTGATGGACTGGTGAGATGGCCACGCAGCAGACCGCGCACGACGACAGCGAAGTCGCCGAACCCCGGGTCTCCCAGCGTGCGCTGACGGTTGGCCTATGCGCCACCATTGTCTCCATCGCCTTCGAGACCATTGCGGTGGCGACCGCAATGCCCGTGGCCGCACGGGATCTTGACGGCCTGCCGTACTACGCCTGGTCGTTCTCGCTGTTCTTGATCGGGATGTTGTTCGCCACCGTTGTGTGTGGCCGGGCGAGCGATCGGATGGGCCCGGCGAAACCGCTCCTAGCCGGACTGGTGATCTTTCTGGTTGGGCTCGTGGTGTCGGGAACCGCTCAGCATATGGCCCAGCTCCTCACCGGGCGGCTGGTGCAGGGACTGGGCGGCGGCGTCATGAACGTCGCGATCTTTGTCTGTGTCGCCCAGGCCTTTCGGCCTACCCAGCGGCCGAAGATGTTCACCTACATCTCCACCGCCTGGGTTTTGCCGTCGTTCGTTGGACCGCCGGCTTCCGCCTGGCTGACCGAGCACCTGAGCTGGCACTGGGTGTTCTTCGCGGTGATTCCTTTGGTGATCTTCGGTGGCATCATGGCGTTCCCGAGCCTGTTGCGCATGATTCGCCTCTATCAGCCCGGCAGCGGTGAGGACACTCAAAAGCCGGCGCCATTGTGGGCCGCCGGGTTGCTTTGCATCGCCACTGCCGCCCTGCAACTCGCTGGTCAGCGGCTCGGCTGGATCGGACTAGCACTGCTGATCGGTGGTCTTGCGATGCTTCTTGTGGCACTGCCACCGCTCATGCCACCTGGCTTCCTCAGGTTCCGCCGCGGACTGTCGCAGGTCATCCAGACCCGAGGACTGCTCCCGGGCGCGTTTTTTGGTGGTGAAGCGTTTGTGCCGCTCATGCTCGTCGAGCAGCGGACGATTCCGCTCTTCCAAGCGGGTGCCGTGCTTACCGTCGGCGCGGTTGGCTGGACCGCCGGCTCCTGGCTGCAAGCACGGCCCTGGTTGCGCATCCGGCGTGACCGGCTCATTACTGTTGGCTGCTGTGCGGTCGCCGTGGCGTTGATGCTGGTGGGCCTGATCGCCTTCCTGCCCACGATTCCCTATTACTTTGTCGCCGTGAGCTGGACCTTTGCGGGTCTTGGCATGGGACTTGCGACCTCCAGCAGCTCCTTGGCGGTGATGAGCTTGTCATCGGCCGCCGAGCAGGGCCGAAACGCCTCGTCGCTGAACCTTTACGACGCCCTCGGTTCGGCGATCTTCGTCGGTATCGCCGGCAGCATCTTCGCCGCGCTGCACTCAACCGGAAACCTGGCTCTGACCTTCGGATTTGTCGAGCTGTCCATGGCAGTCGTGGCGCTGCTCGGGGTCCTCACCTCACTGCGGATCGGCGTAGTGCGCAATGAGTTCGCGCGCGTTTGATTGCCTGCGGCGGATCGCGCTCAGCGCAATACGAGGATCGTCAGGAACATCGAAATCGCGAACAGAGCGAGCGCCGAGACGCCCAGCAAGATGTAGTAGGACACTGGCCTGGACCGAGTAAGGGCTTCGGGCGGCGGTGAGGTCAACTGGCCAGTCGCGTACGGGTCCCCGGAACTGGAGTAGCTACGTGCCGTGGGCTGCAGCGAGGTCTGAAAGGCCGGTGGACCTACCGGGGCGGGATAGGGACTGGACGGCTCGAATCCCGACATTTCTGCTGAGGGCGGTGGGACGAGTGAGGGATCCGCTGCTGTCGCAGGCGGCAGCTCCGACAGGGTCGTTTCGCTGGCCCCAGCCGGTTCCGCTCGCGGCGGCTGCGGGCTAACGCGGCCGTTGGCCAGCTGGCTGGCGGCATCGGAGGCCTCCATCTGGCCCGCGATTGTCTCGAGCCCCTCAGCCAAAAGCAGGGCGGTCGGTGGGCGACGGTTCCGGTCGGCAGCTAGTCCGGAGATCATCACGCCATCGAGGGTTGACGGTGCGCCGAGCCGTTCGGCGATCGGCTCCGGAGGCTGCGACGGGTCGCGCGCGAGTATGTCCGCAATGCTGCGTACCAGGAACGGGGGATGGCCGGTCAACATCGCGTATGTCACCGCAGCCAGTGAGTAGATGTCCACGCGCCTGTCAAGGGGCGTGACGCCCATCGCCTGCTCTGGTGCCATATATGAGGGTGTGCCAGCAGTCATGGTGGCGCCAACCGCATCCAGCATGGACTTTGCGACACCGAGGTCTGCGATCAGCACCTGACCGCCGCCGCCGGCGGATCTGCTGAGCAACAGATTCCCGGGCGTGACGTCACGGTGGATGATGTCGTGCGCGTGTAGCACATCCAGCGCCCGACAAGCCTCGGCGCAGAGCCGCAGCGCTCGTACCGGCTGAATCCCCTGACGACGGAGGTCATTCATGGAGCCGCCGTCGATGTAATCCATGACGAAGTACGGCCGCCCGTCATCGAGAGTGCCGATGTCGTACACCTGCACCAGCCGGCGATCATGGATCCGGCGCATGATCCGCGCCTCTGCCAGGAAGCGGTTGCGGACATCGTTGTTGCCGGCCCAGTTGTCAGCGAGTACCTTGACCGCCACGGGTACATCCAGGTCGTCATCATGGCCGAGCCACACTGTCGCGAACGACCCGGCGCCGAGGCGCCGTACCAGCCGATACCGCCCTATGGAATCCATCGCCACCATTCTCGCCGACGTCCACGTGCCTGCGAATCCCCGAGAGCCAGCTGCGTCCGGGCCTCGTGCTGCAACCTACGCGCACGTAGCATGCTGACGCTCTGTACAGGGCGCAACCAAAGCAGACCGTCAGGAATCTAGGTGAACGTAGCTTCCTGACGGTCCTTCGTGCGTGTTCTAGACCGGAGTGGAACGCCTGACTAGGGCCTCCAGCGTGCCGCGAGCCCCACTGGTGTGCAAGGAATCGAGCGCATTGAGATACGGCTCGGTGAATCCCGGCTCAGTCGCCAGATCTCCAAATAGCTCCTGGTTCTTGACGAAAGCCAGCGGGTCCTCGCGCTGCTGGGCGGCAATCTGCTGCAACGTGTCCGCCAGCCGATCAACAACCTTGATCGGCTCACCCTGCTCGTCG
>DASRJV010000054.1:0-9381 GCA_035649295.1 Propionibacteriaceae bacterium | reverse complement strand
CCGCCCACCGAGCGGAGCGCGATGCAGATTGACCGTGGGGCCGAGCACCACATCGACTTCCTGGGAGCGGCCCTCGCCGGCAAGCATCTCGCCGACCCGCTCGGCGGCGGTCTCATCCCACGCTTGCGCGAGCAGCGTCGCACTAGGGAACAACGCGACCTTCTTGCCACCGACGAACTCGCTGCCCCGCACCCCCGTCGGCCCATCGCTGAAGATCATGGGACGCAATCCGATGGCTTCGTTGCCGTGCAGAGAAAACGCGGCGGCCCCGGTCAGCAACTGCACCTTGTCGTGAAGGTCGAGTTCGCGGAGCGCTTTGCGGATCACATCCTCGATCGCAGTGGAAGAGGACTCGTTGTCGTGGGACATGCGGCCCTCCGAGCCAGTTGATCAGTGATTACGTAGCATCGATACCAGTTCGGATTTCTTCTTGCCCGAGTAGCCGGACATGCCGAGTTCTTTGGCCCGCTTGCGCAAGTCTTCGACCTTCCAGTCGTCGTACGAGCCAGACTTGCCGCCCTTCCTGCCAACTGAGGATCGTCCACCCGCGGCCGAAGCGTTCGCGATCCGAGCCGCCTTCTCCTTTGATCCGCCTTCATCGCGAATCGCCTCGTATACCTTGTCGTCCTTCACGCTGGGGCCCGGCTTCTTCTTGCCTGGCATGATCGTCTCCTCTCAGCTCCTCGATTCCTGATCTTCTGGTGGGTGTGTATTTCTTGGACCGAAGGATGACCGGCAGCACGGCGAGCACAACCACGACGAGCAGCGTCGCACCGGCAGCGATAAGTGCGGCGCTGCGATCCAGCACCAGATCGAAGATCAACAGCACCGTCCCGATCAGCATCACCGCGACTCCTACCAAGGTGATCCGCATGATGATATGCGCAGTCTCCACAATGATCATCTTTGCGCGCTTGCGGAACAAGGCACGGTGCAAGTTCACCGGCGCCAGGCCGAGCGCGGTGGTGAGCACCGCGGCGATCACCAGAACGAGGTAGACCCGCACCTGGAAGGTCGTCAGCTCACTGAACCGTGTCTGAAACGCAATGGTGAGCAAGAACCCTGTGAAGATCTGGGTGCCGGTCTGTGTGACTCGGAGCTCCTGCAGAATCTCGTTCCAGTTCCGGTCCATCTGCTCGTTGAGGGACTCGTCGCGCCCGTCCGTCGGGTCGACGTCATCGCTGACATCCACACGCCGGTTGTCGGTCATCTCAGCTCATCACCCCGCAGGTTCATTCATCTACAGTGTTAAAACCCCGCCGGCGCTCTACCCAAACAAGGCTTGCCCAACCCAAGGCCGGCTCGGTACCGCATCAGCTGTGGAAGCTAGCCACCCGCTTGATGAGATCGTGCAACGCGATCTCGAACTCGTCTTCAAAAGCATCCTGCGAGAGTTGAGCCGACAGGGACGTCAGTCTCGGATACTCCGACAGCTGATCAGTCTGACTGTTCTCGGAGTCATCCTCGATGACTGATTCTGCTTCGCCGGCCAGCGTGGCGGTCTCCAACAGCAGATGACCGAGCAGGAAGGTGGCGAAGGCACGATAGACCATCACACTCTCCTGAGCCGAGAAGCCGAACGCCGCGAGCGCCTCGAGGAAGCCTTCGACCCAGCGGAGGCTCCGCAGCGGTGGCCGGAGCCACGGTGCGGCTGGCGGGCGGACTGCCACCATCGGGAAGATCCGCGGATGGGCGATCGCGACGTTGCGCACACCGTGCGCCATCTGCTGCAGATACTCCTGCCAGGTAGTGGCCCGCTCCCCTGTCATTGTCATCTCATAGAGCTCGGTCATGACGTAATCGACGACCCCATCGAGCAGCTGCTCACGGCCGGGCACGTAGCGATACAGGGCCATCGCCTCCACGCTCAGCTCGGCCCCGAGTCGTCTCATCGTCAACCGATCCTGGCCACTCTGGTCGATGAAGCGCACCGCCTCGCGGAGGATTAGTTCTCGCCCTAGCGGGCGTCTTCCTGAGGGCGCCGTGACCGCCGCGGAGCTGTCGGCAGCACGATTACGGCCGCTCGCAGCGCCCCCCTCCGTCATCCCTCACATCCCACTCGTGTCATGCTGAGCCCTGGCCCATCTGTCCTCATCAGACCGGTGGGCCGCCACATTTTTCCGTGGAGCCACCGTACTGGTCAGGTATTACCGACGATCTGCTCGATGATCGCGGTCGTGGAAACCGACGGCGTGCGCGGCAGGTACACCACCTGACAAATGTCGTTGAGAAAGTCGAACTTGCCTTCCCAATCGTCGCCCATCACCAAGATGTCGGCCTCGTGCTCCAGCACATAGTCACGTTTCTGCTCGAGGCTTTCCTCGATGAACACCGCGTCGACAGCCTTGACATTGGCGACGATCTCGAGCCGTTCCTCCTGGCTGAAGACCGGGTTGCGACCCTTCTTGGCGAAGTTGAGCTTGTCCGATGACACCCCCACCACGAGCCGATCACCGAGAGCGGCAGATCGATTGAGCACTCGGACGTGGCCGACGTGGAATACGTCGAATGTGCCGAAGGTGATCACGGTCTTGCCCGCCACGGCAAACTCCTCCTTTGTGTCAGGCCTGTCCTCGCTAACCCTACGGGTTCAGCTGGGTGCTCGGCTGAAGACGGCCCGCCAGTGATGCGTTCCAGGTGGATCGCGTACGTCTTCGATACCCACCACCTCCAGACCCTCCACTGCGAAGGATTCGATGTCGGCACGGCTGAGCGGCCACGGCGGCCCGTCGACCGGTTCATCGCCGTCGCGTACGACCGCCAGCACCAACAACTTGCCTCCTGGTGCGACGAACCGCCCCACATGGAGGACAACAGCGGGGCGCAGCCGTATCGGGAGGGATTGCGTGGTGTAGGTCTCCACCACAAGATCGAAATGCTGCCGCCACTCAGCCGGCGGATTCAGCAGGTCGGCGATCCGAAAGTCCACCGGACTCTTCGGGAACCGGCGCCGTGCGGATTCGATCGCCGATTTTGAGATGTCAAAGGCGATCACGCGGTATCCGTGGGTCGCGAGGAATGCCGCGTCCTCGCCAAGTCCAGAACCCACGACCAGGGTTCGGCACCGTGACGTATCCGGCTGCCGCTCGATCCACTCGACCAGCAGCGGATGCGGTGCTCGGCGGTCCCACGGAACAATCGCCTGCCCCTGGGCTGCGTCGGCGTACAGCCGCTCGAACCAGCCAGTCGGGTCACCGTCCCGCAGGGCTTCCCCCGACAGTCGTCGCGCGTCCTCGTCGGGATCATGTGACGTCATGCCCCTATCCTGGCGGACCGCTCGAGCGACCTGACGGGCCTCCGGCCCGGCACTGAGCTAGTTCAGGTCGCTGAGCACCAGTTCGAGCTGGTCCAGACCATGATCGAGCTGCGCTTCGGTGATCACCAGAGGAGGCGCCAGCCGGATGGTCGAGCCGTGCGTGTCCTTGGCGAGGATCCGTCGCGCGGCCAACGCCTCACAGACATCACGACCGCTGCCGAGGCCCGGATCGATGTCTACGCCGGCCCACAACCCCCGGCAGCGGAATCCGACCACGCCGCGCCCGATCATGTTGTCCAAACGCTCCTGCAGTTGAAGGCCCAACGTGGCTGCGCGTTGCTGGTAGTGGCCGGTCTCGAGCAGCCGGACCACGGCCAGACCCACGGCGCAGGCCAGCGCATTGCCACCGAAGGTGCTGCCATGCTGGCCGGGTTGCAGAACACCGAGCACGTCATGATCAGCAATGACCGCGGACACCGGCACCAAGCCACCGCCCAGGGCTTTGCCCAGCAAGTAGACATCAGCGGTGACGTTCTCATGCTCCAGGGCGAGGGTGCGGCCGGTACGTCCTAGCCCTGACTGGATCTCATCGGCGATCAACAGGACCCCGTGCCGACTGGTCAGCTCGCGCACGCCAGCAAAGTAACCATCGGGCGGAATGCGTACGCCCGACTCACCCTGGATGGGCTCCAACAGCACGGCGACAACATCGTCGGTAATCGCATTGCGGATGGCATCAAGATCACCGTACGGAACCGACACGAACCCCGGAGTGTACGGTCCATAATGATCATGAGCCAAGGGATCGTCCGAGAAGCTGATGATTGTCGTAGTGCGCCCGTGGAAGTTGCCGGTAGCAACGATGATCACGGCTCGACCATCCGGCACACCCTTGACCTCGTAGCCCCACTTGCGTGCGACCTTGATCGCGGACTCCACGGCCTCGGCGCCAGTGTTCATCGGCAGCATCATGTCCTTGCCGATCAACGTGGTCAGCCCTTCCGCAAAGGGTGCCAGCTGATCGTGGTGGAACGCGCGCGATGTCAGCGTGAGTCGCTCGAGCTGCGCCTGGGCGGCGGCGACCAGCGCCGGATGACGGTGGCCGAAATTCGCAGCCGAGTAGGCCGAGAGGAAGTCCAGGTACTGCTTGCCGTCGGTGTCGGTGAGCACCGCGCCCGATCCGCTCGCTACCACGACATCCAGCGGGTGGTAGTTGTGAGCGACGTGCTCATCCTCGAGCTGGAGCAACTCGCTGGCCGGGGTAAGTGTCTGGTCCATGATGATCACGATGATGCTCCTTTTATTTGGTGCTCCTCGCGCACGTCGCGCTGGATGCTGCTGTCTTCCTCACTCGCTCGCAGACGTAATGCGCTGTCTGCTCGACTCGCTCGTCCAGCCAGCAGCGGCGCGACTCCGACGCTCGTCGCGCCGGTGCGCACCGGCGCGGGCCTAATCTCCTGGGTGCAGCACTTCACGCTGCCGCCACCCTTGATCAGCTCGCTGAGGTCTATGGAGATCGGCCAGTAACCAGCCGCAGCAAGGTCCTCGCGCAACTGCCGGGCACCTGCGGAGATGAAGACATGTAGCCCGTCGCTGACCGCATTGAGCCCGAAGGCGTACGCATCATGCTCACTTGCGATCAGAGCATCGGGAAAAAGCTGACTCAGCAGTTGACGGCTCTGCGGGCTGAATGCGTCCGGATAGTAGGCGATGTGGTCCCGGTCGTCGTCGAGGACCGCCAACGCAAGATCGAGATGAAAGAGGTGCGGGTCGATCAGCTCCAGGCTGATCACCTCGCGACCAGTGAGCTTGGCTAGCTCACGATGAGCCTCCGGAGTTGTCCGGAAGCCCTGACCGGCGAGGATCCTTCGCGACAGCACGGCGAAATCGCCTTCGGCCTCATTGACAGCGATAGCCGGCTGCACCTCGCCACCGCCGTACAGAATGCCGTTCTGCCGATGCCACGCCGCGTGGATGGCGGCCTCTGCTTGGCGCTGTGAGCTGGCGAATCTTGCCGGCAGCGTCCGACCGTCTACCACGCTGGCGCCGTTCGCGGCATAGACCATGTCCGGAAGCCCGGCTAACGGCTTCAAGAGATCGACTCGGTGTCCGGTCGAACGGTAAACCTCAACCAGCCCCGACCATTGCCGGACGGCTAGCACACGGTTGACAGGCCCACCCGGATCCATCCACGGGTTGATCGAGTACTCCACGTCGAAGTAGGTCGGCGGGCACATCAAGTAATGCCGCAGCTTCGCATGTCGGATGGGGTGTCCAACGTGGTTCAGCACCGTGCCTGTCACCCTTGAAGGGTAGGGTTCGATAGGGCGCAAGTGAGATAGTGGATCAACGAAAGTCAGGAGAGTGTATTGCGTCTTGACGAGATAGATCACAAGATCCTTGCGCGGCTTACAGACCACGGTCGGGAGAGCTTCGCCATGCTCGGGCATCATGTCGGGCTATCCACGGCGGCGACCAAACGACGTGTCGATCGGCTACGGTTCAGCGGCGTTATCCGCCGCTTCACAGCCGACATCGAACCTGCTGCGCTCGGCTGGACGATCGAGGCCTTCGTCGAGGTCTATTGCGACGGCCGGGTGCCGCCGGACCGAATGCGCGAGATGGTCAGCACCATTCCAGAGGTTGCGGAAGCGTACACCGTGACGGGTGAGGCCGACGGAATCCTCCGGGTACGAGCCGCGGACACCGGCCACTTCGAGAAGGTGCTCGGCATCATCCGCAATCACCCAGGCGTTTCGCGTACCCGATCATCGTTGGTTCTCTCCCGTCTCTGAATGCAGATCCTGGACGATGCCCACTGTGCTGAACCATGCGTTAGGTTCTTCAGATGTGAGGCTGAAGCAGTGACCGACACCGGTCCTCCGCCGGTGCGCCGGATCCGGATCACAGACTTCTTCACCGCAAAGCGCCAAAACCAACGCTGGGCGATGCTCACCAGTTATGACCAGTACACCGCCGAGCTGTTCGACGAGGCCGGTGTCTGGGCGCTGCTCGTCGGTGACTCCGCCGCCAACAACGTCTACGGCTACGAGACCACCCTGCCGGTCACGGTCAATGAGCTGCTGCCGCTGGTGCGTGCCGTCGTGAAGTCCACCAAGCGCGCTTTCGTGATCGCTGACCTGCCTTTCGGCTCGTACGAGGATGGACCATCGCAGGCCTTGGAGACCGCGATCCGCTTTATGAAAGAGGGTGGCTGTCACGCCGTGAAGTTCGAAGGTGGGGTGCGCGTAGCCGAGCAAATCCGTAAGGTCACTGACGCGGGCATCCCGGTCATGGGCCATATCGGCTTCACCCCTCAGAGCGAACACCAGCTTGGCGGATACCGGGTGCAAGGTCGGGGCGATGACGCTCGCCGCCTGCTTGACGATGCACGGGCCGTAGCCGAGGCGGGGGCGTTCGGTGTAGTTCTGGAGATGGTGCCCGGTGAGCTGGCACGACAGGTCACCGCAGAGCTCGACATTCCCACGGTCGGCATCGGAGCCGGCCCGGACTGCGACGCGCAGGTCCTCGTCTGGCAAGACATGGCGGGACTGCGGCCAAGCAGGATGCCACGCTTTGTCAAGCAGTACGCCAACCTGGCCAAGATCATCGGCGACGCGGCCGCCGCGTACGTCGACGATGTCAGGAACGGCACGTTCCCAAGCGAACAGCACACGTTTGCTTCGACGATTCCGAGTTCCGAGGGCAAGTTATGAAGATCGCTAATAGCATTGCCGAGTACGCCGCACTCCGCAGCGCGCTGGATCGAGATGCCGCGCCCCGCATTGCGTACGTCCCAACGATGGGCGCCCTGCACGAGGGACATCGTTCCCTGATCAAGCTGGCCAAGTCACTCGGCGAGGTGGTTGTGGTCAGCATCTTCGTCAACCCGCTGCAGTTCGGACCCGGCGAAGACTATGCGCGCTACCCGCGGCCTCTCGAAGACGATCTTCAGGTCTGTGAGGCCGACGGGGTCGACATTGTCTTCGTGCCGAACGTCAGCGATCTCTATCCGGCGGGACGGCAGGTGACCGTCGATGCCGGCACGCTGGGATCCATCCTCGAGGGACGCTCCCGGCCAGGTCACTTCAACGGGGTGCTCACCGTCGTCCTGAAGTACTTCAACATCATCCGGCCGCGGGTCGCCGTCTTTGGCGAGAAAGACGCGCAGCAACTCGCCTGCATCCAGCGCATGGTGATCGACTTGAACCTCGACATCGAGATCGTCGGCGCTCCTACTGTCCGGGAGCCCGATGGGCTGGCACTGTCCAGCCGTAATGTCTTCCTGAGCGTGAGCGAGCGCGCCGTGGCGCGAAGTCTTTCTGCCGCGCTGGAGAAGGCGGCAACGCAAACTTCGGTTCCCTCGGCACGGGCGGCAGCATACGAAGTCTTGGATCGGGCGGAGGCAGAGCCGTGCTTCGAGCTCGACTACGCAACCGTCGTCAATCCGTCGACGTTCGCTGAGGTATCAGACGATCATGCTGGGCTCGCCATCTTTGTCCTGGCGGCTCGCGTGGGCGACACCCGCTTGATCGACAATGCCAAGATCAACTTCGCTCCCACGTCGTGGGTCTGACCTGGTTGGCGCTGCCCCGTGGACCTGGAGACTGCCACCGACGAGCTCTATGCCCTCTCTCCTGATGAGTTCATCGAGCGACGAAAGCAGCTCGTTGCCGAAGCCCGAGCTGCCAAAGATCGCGACCTAGCGACCCAGATCGGCAAGCTGCGGCGACCAACCCGTAGCGCGTGGCTGATCAACCTGCTCGCTCGCCAAGAGCCGGATGACGTCACGACGCTGCTCGAGCTCGGCACGGCCCTGCAGGAGGCACAGCAGCGAATGGCCGGCGATGAACTGCGCCAGCTCTCCGCGCAGCGCCGGAAGACAGTGGACGCGCTAGCGCGACGGGCGGTTGAGTTGGGCCGTGAGCAGGGATACAGCGCGCCGGATGGAGCAACGCAAGAAGTCGGCCAGACACTGCAGACAGCGCTGGGCGATCCCGAGATCGCAGAGCTGGTACGCACCGGAAGGGTGACCCAGGCCGTCACGTACGGCGGGTTCGGGTCAACTGATCTTGCGTCCGCTCTTGGTGCCTCGCTGCCGACACAGACCACGCGCCAGCCGGCGAAGAAGGCGCCGCCCGAGTCGGCACCTGCGATGGACCCCAAGCAGCGCCGCGAAGTGCAGAAAGCGGCAGCGAAGGCTCGGGAGCAAGCGACGGCCGCGCGCAAGGCCGCCGCGGCAGCTGAGTCGGAGGCGGAGGCGGCTACCCAGCACGCGGATGAGCTGGCCGACCAGGTCGAGTCGCTGCGCGGCCAGCTGCGCCAAACCGAAGCCGCCGAGCGGGAAGCGAGGGAGGCGGCCCGAAGCGCGAGGAAGCACTATCAGGAGCTGCGGCAAGCCGCGCTTTCAGCCGAACAGGCGTCAATCTCGGCAGAGCAGGCCCTGGATGAGTGAGGGCTAGGCGGCGGACTGAAGGTGGAGGAGCAGCGCCGAACCGCGCCGCGCGGGCGGCAGCGGGATGCCGGCTGCGCAGAGTGCCTGGCCAGTTAGCACTGGAGCACCTGATGCCCACGACGGAGTCACGCTCTGAGCCTCCCCAGGGCGAGCTCCGATCACTTCGATCCGATACGAGGTAGCTGGGTCGAGACCGTCGATGCGGACCCGGCGGCTGTTCAATGCTCGTTCCAGCCAAACCAAAGCGAACAGTGCCTCGTCGCGATCATCGGCCACAACCCCGTGCGCGACGAACCCGCGATCACTCTCGTCGGACCGTACTGTGGTGCCCGAGTGCAGCAACGCCCGGAACCGCTTGTAGAGCACGAGCCATCGATGAATGGCCCGCAGGTTTCCGGGAGTCTGCTTCCGAAGATCGATTCCCAGACCGAGCCGGCCGAAGAAGGCGGAGATCGCCCGGTACCCCGAGGAGGTTGCATCGTCTGGCTCGTCGAGCGCCGGCTGCCAAACCAGCCCAGGCGGCAGCAGCTGCACTAGTCCAGCGAAGTCGGCATGTCGCGCAGTTGAGTCACCGGACAGATCGGCTCCGATCGCCCTGCCTGCCATCGCGAGATCGAGACTCGTGGTCTGAATCGTCAGGTGCGGATAGCGCTCCCGCAACGCATCGAGC
>DASRJV010000053.1:0-2103 GCA_035649295.1 Propionibacteriaceae bacterium | reverse complement strand
TAACGAGCTCGCGATCCATCGCATCAAGAGTGGAGAGCCACATCGGATCCTTGGGAGAGATGAAGCCAACCGATGACATCCGCAGCAGCGAGGAGTCGAGCACTTCGGTCTTCGAGTGCTGCACGAACGCCTTGCGCGTCTCGCTCCATCCAGCCTCCATGATCTGGTCATAGATTGCATCCCGTTCGGCGCGCCAACGGTCCAGCACTGCAGGACGCCCGGTTCGATCGGCCAGGCGGATGCAGCGATCGAACGCGACCCAGCTCATCAGCCGGCCATACGTGAAATCCTGCCGACCTCCTCGCGTCTCCCAGATGCCCTCCTCTGGTTGGTTCCAGTTGTCGATAAGCCAGTCCAGGATGTCGCAAATGTGACGCCATCCGCGGTGGCCAGCTTCAAGTCCATGTTGGTGGCCGAAATAGAGGCTGTCGATCGCCTCGCCGTAGATGTCGAGCTGCAACTGGTCCGCGGCGCCGTTCCCGATCCGCACCGGACTGGATCCCCGATATCCCTCCCAGTCAGGGAGGATCTCTTCACTCAGGTCGCTGGAACCATCGACTCGATACATGATGTTGAGCGGGCCGCCTTCGCCACCAACCGGCTTGCGGACCCGGTCGGCCAGCCAACGCCCCAGTGCTGCAGCCTCCTCGGTAAACCCGAGACCAAGCAATGCGTACACCGAGAAGGACGCATCACGAACCCAGGTGTACCGGTAGTCCCAGTTGCGCTCGCCCCCGATCTGCTCCGGCAACGCTGCCGTTGGTGCTGCGACGATTCCGCCACTCGGCGCGTACGTCATGAGCTTGAGCGTGATCGCCGACCGTTGTAGCGTCTCTCGCCAACGCCCTTCGTACGTGGACTGGCCAAGCCAGGACCTCCAGAAGCGTACGGTCTCGTTGAAGAGCTGCCACGCCTCTGCGACCCGCACTAGTCGCACAGGCTGCGGCTCGCCGATTTCCAAAACCATTCCGCGCATCTGGCCGGCTTGCAGTGGAAGCTCTAGCTTCAGATCTTCTGCGGAGGCTTGCTGCACGCGTGCAAGCCTGGCTTCGTCGGGCTCCCGAATGATGTTCAGCGACATCGCCGTTCGGGCACCCTGGAAGACGACCCCGTCCTCGCTGATATGCGTCTCATGGGCCTCGCGGCCGTAGTCGAACCTTGGTGCAATGTCCAGAGCGAAGGTCATCTCGCCTCGTACGCACCGCAGCATGCGAACGAGCCGGTGCCGGTCCGAGGCGAATGTGGTGCTCGCAATCGGCATGAAGTCGATCACTTCCCCGACACCCGCCTCGGTCAGAAAGCGTGTGACGAGGATGGCAGTGTCTGGATAGTAGAGCTGATGTCGGTTGAAGACGTCGACCATCGGTCGGACCCCGAAGTGCCCGCCCCGATCATGGTCCAGCAGCGCGCCGAAGATGCTCGGCGAGTCGAAGCGAGGGGCGCAGAACCAATCGATTGTGCCGTCGATGCTGACGAGTGCCGCAGTCTGCAGGTTGCCGATGAGACCGTGGTCGGCGATCAGTGGGTAATTCGACATCGGTGCCAGATCCTTACTTTGCCGAGCGGCCGAGGTGCGGATGTGACCATGCTCTGCCAGCTACTTCGCCTCAGACCTCACCCGCAAGGGGTGATTGGCGACGGCGCGGTCGGTGGGACGATGCTCCGGTGGCTCAACCTGCCCCGGTCGAACAGGGATCGGGAAACATGCGACGCGTACTGGCTCCTCTAGCCCTCGCGCAGTTCATCTGCAGTTTCGCCGGCTCGAATATGAACGTGATGATCACGGACATGAGCGAGGACTTGGACACGACTGTTCAGGGCATCCAGATCGCCATCACGATCTTCCTGTTGGTGATGGCGGCGCTCATGATTCCTGGCGGCAAGTTGACCGACCGCTATGGCCGGAAGCGGCTCTTCATGCTCGGGCTCATCGTCTATGCCGTCGGCGCCCTGCTGAGCGCTGTGGCTCCCGGCTTGGGAGTGCTGATCATTGGCAACTCCATCCTGGAGGGGATCGGTACGGCGATGCTGATCCCGCCGGTTTACATCCTCACCACGCTGCTGTTCACCGATCTGACGTCCCGGGCTCGCGCATTTGGGGTG
>DASRJV010000052.1:0-10731 GCA_035649295.1 Propionibacteriaceae bacterium | reverse complement strand
GCTGGGAACCGCCCGATGACCGCCGGCGCTCCCCCGTTCGCACGTACCACGCGGGCATCAGGACACCCGAGATCCTCGAGCAAATCCAAGACCCGCTGTGCACTGCGCTCCACCTCAGACGCCCTCGCGGGGTCAGCACCTACCGACTCGATGGCAACCAGGGAGTTCAGATCGGAAAGCACGCCTGGAATCTGAGCTCGGACCCGATCGCGCAGAGACATAGCCCGAGCCTACGGTGGACCGCTACTTCGTGGCCGCGACCCAGATTGCCTGGTTCGACGTCCGGACGCCTCCTTCGGCGGTGAGCAGCGGGGTCCACGCCGCGGTGACTTGCCGCCATACGCGATCCACGACCTCGGCTGGCTGACCCTTCGCGAGTTTCGCGATCGGAGGCGCCACGTCGCGGATCCACCGGGTGAAGTCCTCGGCCGAAGCCGTTTCGTATATCACCGTCACTGTTCCGGTCTCAATATCTCTGAATCCTGCATCTGCCACGAGTTGCGCCAGCATCTGGGCATTGCCAAGCGCGAAGGGACCGGGTCGTCCGGACGGAGGCGGCGACAGGTTGAGCTCTCTCAAGATGATCGGGATCGGCAACGCGTATTGCACCGTGTCGGGCGGTCCCCATACCGCGGCTGCTAGGCGCCCGCCGCTTCTCAGCGCTGCGTTCAACCGCTTGAGGGTTCCAGTGACATCGGGCAGAAACTGCAGACCTTGACGTGACAGAACAGCATCGAATGTCTCGTGAGGAAAGTCCAATGTCTCGGCGTCCGATTCCCGAAACTCGACGTTGTCGAGACCCGCCCGAGCGGCGCGTTCGCGTCCAAAGGCGAGCAGGTTGGGTGCAATGTCCGTGGCCATCACGTGACCCCCCGGCAGCACGGCGCGAGCGGCGGTCAGGGCCGGCTCGCCGTAACCAGTAGCGACATCGAGCACTGTGTCTCCCGGCCCTAGGTCAGCGAGTTCAACAAGCTTCCGCGACACGACCTGCCCGCCCGCCTCGGCTTCGAGCACGTCATACCACCCTCGCCAGCCGGCCGCAGCGAGCTGCCAGTCAGAACGTTGCGCTTCCTTGAAGGCCAGCGGATCGAAAGTCACGGTGGATGTCATGCGCTCCTCCTCTCAACGGTCTCCCGAGTTGATAGCACTCTGACGGGCGGCCGGCAGATTCGCCTCCTTCGTCGCCCGCGAACATTGGAGCAGTCTGCAGCGAAGCCCAGCCGCGAGCTCCTGCAGTCGGCGAACCGGACCGCCCGTCATAGTGACAGTGCGAGGGTACGAGGCGTCGGGCCGGCTGCGCATCGCTTGGATACACCACGGTTAGACGTGATGTTGGTTGGTTCTCACCACCGACCTAGACGAGCTGCTGCGCGACGGCAATAGCGGTGGCCGCTGCCCGAGACGACACTCCGAGTTTGACGAACATGTTCTGTAGGTGCCGAGCAACGGTGTACTCGCTGATGGCAAGCGCCTGCCCGATCTGCCGGTTGCTCATCCCTGCCGCCACCAGCCGCAGCACCTCAGCCTCTCTGGCAGTGAGCCCCGCGATCCGATCTGCTCGACCGGGAGTTGCGGCCGCGGCCTGATGAGCGTCTCTACGGGCACCGAGACGCTCGAACCCGGCTCGTGCGATCTGGATCTCCAGCCGGGCGCCTTCCTCGTCGCCCATCGCCTGGGCTGCTTTGCCGATCAGCAAATGGGCCTGCGCTTCCTCATAGGGAAGCTGCAAATCCCGCCACGTCGCCAACGCAACGCGAAGGTCCCCCACCGCCCCTCCGGCATCATCGCCCGCGAGCCGTACCTCGCCCCGGGCCACGGCCGCCATCCCAACCACGGCCGGACGCCCAAGCAGCTCGGCGATCGACGACAGCTCCTGCGCGGCTTCCCTCGCATGTTCTTGATCGCCGACTGCAAGGGCGACAGAAACCTGAGCAGCAAGCAGCTGTGCACGTCGCACCCTGCTCATCGATCTATCAGCAAGTGCCGTTCGCAGCCCTGCCGACGCGACCGTGGCCCGTCCCTGCGCGAGGCGCACCAGCGCAAGACCGGGTTGCGGATCTCGCCCCAGCTCATGGGCTTGCAGATACGAGTGCTCGGCAGCGGCCAGGTCGCCGCGTCGGCGCTGTATCTCAGCTAGCGCATATAACGCCTCGGCCGCAGATCTTGGCTTGAAGGCGGCGAGTTCCTCAGCGGCCGAGCGAATCTCGTTTTCGGCCTCGTTCCAGAACCCGCGCTGGCCCAGTATCTCGCCTCGGTGGATGCGACAGATCCCATGAAAGGGCGTGACGACGGGAAGCGACACACACCAAGCTCGCGCCGCGTCGGTCCATTCAGAGGCGCGCTGCATGTCGGCAACGTCGCGGCATTCTGCGATGACGGTGCAGTAGACGGCACCAGTGAAGAACACATCAAGCCGTCCGGTCAGGACGAGTGCCATGGCCTCGTCCAGGGCTGCGGATCCCTCCTCGAGTTTGCCCTGAGCGATGAGTGCGCGGCCGCGAAGAGTGAGCCCAAAGGCAATCAGGCTCGGACTGCCGTGCCTCTCACCGATGTCGACAGCCCGAGTGGCGTAGGCGTCCGCCTCGTTGGCAGCCCCGCGGTTCAGCGCAAGCTCTGACTCGGCGAGCGCGACAAACCCACACTCGGCGCTCTCCGGGATCGCGGCCATGTGTCGGTTTGCGCGGCGCAGCCACCCGAGAGCCACCACGCTGTCCCCGTTGTAGAGGTGGTCCCAGAACATGCGCCACGCCGTGCGAACCGCCGCCCGGTCGTCGTGGATCTCCTGATATCTCGCGTAGGCCAGCTGACGCGCGCCGAGGGACTCGTCGAGACGGCAGACCAGCCAGGCGCTGTCGGCGAGATTCTCGAGCTGATCGGGCGTGAGATTAGCGGGGTCCCTCGTGCTCAGCCGCGTATAGGTCTCCGGCCATCCGTCGCGTAATCGACGTGACATTGATGTCGCTCCAACAACAGTGACTTCACCTGGCTCAAAAGCGGCGAGGTGCAGGTCGCCTCTTGTCGCTCATTGTCCGGGAATGGTGGCCCGATCCACCAGAGGGCACCTTCCGACCTCGATTCAAGCAATCGGAGGAAGAAGCCTGTTCAGTGGTCGGCCATGGCGGCCGGGATGGTGTCCCGCCAAGCCTCGCGGATGCGCTCAAGAGGCAGCGTGAACTGATCGACCACCTCGAGGCTGGCATCCTCCTCGGACTTGACGACACCCAGCCTCGTCAGCTTGACGCCGTTGATCCGGCACAGCGACGCGAGATCACGGCCCGTGCCCTCCTTGACGGATACCAACACCCGGCCGGTGCTTTCGGAGAAAAGCCACACGAACGCATCAGCCTCGGCTGGCAGTTTGATGTGCGCACCCAGCCCGTGCCTGAGCGCAGACTCGACCAGGGCTTGCGCCAACCCACCTTCGGCCAGATCGTGGGCGCTGGCGAGCAATCCGCGGCGGCTGCCCCTGATGAGCACCTCCGCGAGCGCCTTCTCGTGAGCAAGATCAACCACTGGCGGCTGGCCACCAAGATGATCATGAATGACGTCTGCCCACGCGGAGCCGGCCAGTTCGTCACGAGTCTCACCGAGGAGGTAGATGACATGCCCGGCCGACCGGAAACCGCCGGGCGTGCGGCGCGTGACATCGTCCATCACGCCGAGCACTCCGACCACCGGTGTTGGCAAGATCGGCGTGTTGCCGGTCTGGTTGTAGAAACTCACGTTTCCGCCGGTCACCGGCGTACCCAGCTCACGGCAGCCGTCCGCCAGCCCGCGGACCGCCTCACTGAACTGCCACATGATCGCCGGATCCTCTGGTGAACCGAAGTTGAGGCAGTCGGTAATCGCCAGTGGCTCGGCTCCGGTCGTCGCGACATTGCGGTATGCCTCGGCCAGCGCCAGCTGCGCACCCTGGTACGGATCCAGTAACGCAAAACGCGCATTGCAATCTGTGGCCAGCGCGACGCCTAGCCCTGAGGCCTCATCGATTCGCAGCATTCCCGCATCGTCGGGCTGCGCCAGAACCGAGTTGCCACGAACGTAACGGTCGTACTGATCAGTGACCCAGGACTTGTCGCAGAGGTTGGGCGAACCGACCAAGCGGAGCAGCGTGTCAGCCAGCTCCTCACCGGTGGTGGGTCGCGCAAGGTCATCAACCCCGCTGGCCTGCACCTGATCTTGCCAGTCCGGGCGATCGTACGGGCGCTCGTACACCGGACCCTCGTGAGCCACCGTACGCGGCGGGACGTCAACAACGGTCTCTCCGTGCCAGTCGATCACCAGGCGATCGCCCGCGGTCACCTCGCCGATCACCGTCGCCAGCACATCCCATTTGCCACAAATCGTCATAAAGGCCTCGACATGATCGGGCTCGACGATCGCCATCATGCGTTCTTGCGACTCGCTCATCAAGATTTCTTCGGGGCTGAGCGTGGGGTCGCGGAGCGGCACCAGATCAAGATCAACATGCATGCCGCCGTCACCGGCGCTGGCCAGTTCTGAAGTGGCGCACGACAGCCCTGCGCCGCCGAGATCTTGAATACCGGTCACAAGTCCCGCCGCGAAGATCTCCAACGTGCACTCGATGAGCAGCTTTTCCATGAACGGATCGCCCACCTGAACGCTGGGGCGTTTGCTGGCGCGCATGTCGTCATCGAACGTCTCCGAGGCGAGCACGCTGACTCCGCCAATGCCGTCTGGCCCCGTGGAAGCGCCATACAAGATCACCTTGCTGCCGGCCCCGGTGGCCTTCGCCAGATGCAAATCTTCATGACGCAGCACCCCGACACAAAGCGCATTGACCAGCGGGTTGCCGAGGTAGGAGCGGTCGAAAGCCACCTCGCCACCGATGTTGGGCAGTCCAAGACAGTTGCCGTAGCCACCGACGCCGGCGACCACACCGGGCAGCACCCGGCCGGTATCGGGCTCCTGAAGGGGCCCAAAGCGAAGCGAATCCATCACGCCGATCGGACGTGCTCCCATGGCCAAGATGTCGCGGACAATGCCGCCCACCCCAGTGGCAGCGCCCTGGTACGGCTCGACATAACTGGGATGGTTGTGGGACTCAACCTTGAATGTGACGGCATAGCCCTGCCCGATGTCCACAACGCCGGCGTTCTCGCCGATGCCGGCGAGCAGCTTGCCGATGGAAGTCTCCGACGGTAGCTCCGGGAACTGGCGTAGATGTACCTTGGACGACTTGTAGGAGCAGTGCTCGGACCACATGACGGAGTACATGGCGAGCTCGGACGAGGTCGGCCGACGGCCCAGAATCTCCTTGATCCGGGCGTATTCGTCTTCCTTCAGTCCCAGCTCAGCCCACGGCTGTGACTCGTCAGGGGTCTCCGCCGCCTTCCCGACAGTGTCTGCCACGGCCGCAACGCTACCTGTGGTCGGCTCGGATAGTGCTGACAGTCCAATCGTTGCGCTGAGCCCAGTCGAAGAAAAACCAACCCATGACCGCGGTGACCTGCGCGGTCACCGTGAGCCAGACGAAGATCCCGCCGTCATTCAGCAAGGTGCCCACGATGGCGACAATCAGCATGGCAATCAGCGCGCTCCGGACCGTGGTGAAATCGGATGAGACTCGCGGCACCGCGTACCTGAAGATCACGATCCACACCATGACTCCGATCAGCAGCGACCCAATGCCGACGATAGAGGCCATCGTCTCGGCGGATGCCACCGCTTTGCGGCTGATCACGTCCAGCGCGTCTCCATCAATGATTCGCTGCACAAAATTGCCCAGGTGAGTCCGCTGATCCGGGCCGCGGAGCCAATCCAGCACCGAGATCACCGCGACCGCCAGTAGCGCCGACCCAGCGATTGCCACCAGCTTCGGCCACGTGATCTTGACGCCGGAGAGCGCCAGCATCAGCCAGAGCACCGCCGGCGTTAGCGCGATGATCCCTCCGAAATCGCTGCCCATTGTGGGCCAGCCTTCGCAGATCACGATGCCGAAACCGATGGCCCCGACAGCCACAACGGCGGCAACGCGGCGGCCGGCCATCAGACATCGATGTGCGACGTAGCCTGCCAGGAACAAACCGGCGGTGGCGTACGCGGCGAAAGTCACGTTCCCGAAGCCGTACCAGCGCAGGCCGAAGATCGGGCGCGAGTTGATCAACGAGCCCGGCTGCATGACGGCACCCAGTGCGGCGTCAAAGGTGAACGCAGCAACGCTGAGCGCCGCCGCGGCGATGATGTTGGGGACTTCGGCGAGCCGGCCCACGAAGAGTGCCGAGGCCGTCAACGTCACCGACCAGGCAGCAACGACGAGACTGACGACCAGCCCGGGCGAACCGCTGTTCTGCCAGGGCACTGCACCGGTGAGCATCATCGCGGCCGGGAGTATCCCGCCGAGGGTCAAGATCAGTTTAGGCAGCAAGAATCGGCCTCGCAGCACATCCACTACCATGATCACGAATAGCACTGTTCCGGTCAGGCCAAGGAACAGATAGCCAATCGGTGCGGCGTCGGAAAGCGCCGCAACAGAGTCGATCTTGGCATCGATGACATCCAGGGTGAGATCCGCGCCGTATACCGCCAATGGCGAGCCATCAACGGCGACCGTTGACCCCGGAGCACCGAAGTCGATCAAGGTCCGAGTCAGATCAGTGAGCGTCACGATTCCTTCGCGGCGGGTGCTCGCAGAGGTAAGCCAGCCGGGCAGCGTCGTGCCGAGCCGGTAAATGACCTGCAGGCTCGGATCGTTGGAGCCGGCAGCCGGTCCGACGCCGGTCACGATCGTCGTGATGTCCTTGCGATCGGCCAGCTGGGTGATGATCTGGTCGGAGAGCGGTCCAGCGTCTACGAGGGTAATTGGGCACTGGGTCTGCATGCCTGCAGCGACGAACTCTTCGGGCGATTGGTAGTTGGCGACGCTGCCGTCCGGTTTGGCGGCAGCCAGAGCCGCCCCTGGACCGACCGCCGCCACACATCCCGGGACGGAACCGGCGAGAGTGCCCAGCTGCGCATCGCCGCGACGCGCTGCCGCAGCGGCCTGCCGTGCGGCCCAGTCGGTCACTTTTCCGTCCTGAACTTCGGGCGCGCACAGATCACCAACCGCGGCCCGGCGACCGGCTCCCAGCGTGGTCCAGCCGGCCGCAGCGCAATCCCCGACGTAGCGGGGCCGGATGGAGACCGTCCCGGTCTGGACATCGTCGAGATGACTGCCCAGCACAGCCCGATCAGTCGGCGTCAGCTCGGTGCGACCCGTCACTCCCACCACAACAACCTGATCTGTGAAGATCGCCGACTCCTGCGGCTGCTCGGACAGAGCGTGTATTCCGCGAAGCCCGGCAAACAGCGCACCCAATGCCAGCAGCAGGAGCACCCAGCGCCAACTCCAGCGTGGCTTGGCCTGGTCCGGCTCGTCCGTCACGGCGCCACCAACCGGATGCCGCCGCGGCGATTGTCGGACGCCCGATGAGCGTCCTACGTCATTCACGGGACGCTAGACCTTGGCGGCGAGGAAGTTGAAGACACTGCTGAAGATTGCGCGGCCGTCTCGGGTCGGTCCAGTCAGCGCATCGACATTGTGCTCCGGGTGGGGCATGAGGCCGACCACATTCCCGCGATCATTACAGATGCCGGCAATGTCGTTGTACG
Organism: Propionibacteriaceae bacterium; assembly: GCA_035649295.1. Classification (GTDB taxonomy): domain Bacteria; phylum Actinomycetota; class Actinomycetes; order Propionibacteriales; family Propionibacteriaceae; genus Microlunatus. The sequence continues at coordinate 3,120 of DASRJV010000052.1, read as the reverse complement.
AGCCGTTGGGATTGCCGTTGATGTATCGGAAGACCACCTGGCCCTCGCCTTCAAGGCGATGCAAGGTCTCCTCATCGGCCACATAGCCGCCCTCGCCGCTCTTGAGCACGAGGGTGATTTCTTGACCTCGGGTGAGTTCCGATGTCCACGTGGTGTCGGCCGACTCCACGCGAAGATCTTGATCCTTGCAGACGAAGACCCGCACATCGTTACGGATCAGGGCCCCCGGCAACAGGTGTGCCTCGCACAGGATCTGGAAGCCATTGCAGATACCGAGCACCGGCATCCCCAAGTTGGCCGCTTTGATCACCTCGGTCATGACGGGGGCGAATCGGGAGATGGCGCCGCAGCGCAGGTAGTCCCCGTAGGAGAATCCACCGGGCAGAATCACGGCCTGGACGTCGTCGAGGGTGTCGTTGCCGTGCCACAGGGGCACCGGCTCAGCTTCGCAGAGCCGGATGGCGCGGAGCGCGTCTTGATCGTCGAGCGAGCCGGGGAAAGTGACAACGCCAATCTTTGGTCCCATCAGCCCGCCTGCGTGGCAAGCTCGGCCTGCTCGGCAGGCTCGCCCTGGTCTTCTTCGACGGAGGATGCCGGCAGCTCCTCGACGCGGACGTTGAAGGTCTCGATCACGGTGTTTGCCAGCAGTGTTTCCGCCGCCCGGCGCACCTCGGCCAGACGATCTTCGGTGAGCTCGCCGTCCACCTCGAGCTCGAACCGCTTGCCCTGGCGTACGGAGATGCCGGCAAAGCCCAGCCGAGCCAGTGCCCCGGTCACTGCCTTGCCCTGGGGATCCAGGATCTCCGGCTTCGGCATCACGTCGACTACCACTCGCGCCATGCCTGCGGAGTTTAGCCCGGACAGCAGACCGCTCTCGGAAGAGCGATGAAATCGGCGAGTATGACAGCGTGCTGTCATCTAGGTTGGGAGAGCGTACTCAGGCGATGTCGCGACGTGTCGCGGACAGCATGCCTGCGAGCGCGGGCAGCAGACACCACGCCGCAAAAACTAGGGCAGCGAACCACCATGGCGCTGGGTGGTGGCCGGCGAACAACACGGGCGAGGTGATCTCCAGCATGGCGTTGGTCGCTCCGCTTGGCATCAGGTTCAGCAGCTGATCCCATTTCTTCAGGAAGAAGACAACCGACACAATCGGCTCCACCAGGAAACCGAGGATGATGCCGACCACCAGAGCGACCAGCATGTTCTTGATCAAGATCCCGATACCCATCCCGATCAAGGTCCACAGCGCGATCGAGCACACGCCAAGAGTGATCGAGCGCCAGGTCTCAGGCTGGTCAAGCAGGAAAGTACCGCCGTTCGCCAGTACGAACGGTACGGACACCAGCATTCCAGCAGTCACGCTGGTGACCCCATAGATCACACCGAAGATCAACAGAGCCTCGGCCTTGCCCAGCAACATCCGGACCCGGTGCGGGATGGCTAGGTAGCTCGAGGCGAACGTGCCGTACCGATACTCACTGCCAACTGCGACGATCCCCACCACCATCGCCAGGATTCGAGACAACACGTTTCCGCCGTTGTAGATGCTGCGGATAGTCCCTGGATCAGCAAACGGCGCGCTCGCAAAACCTGCCCTGTTTTGCAGCAGGGCTATGACAGCGGGCAGCGCGGCATATCCGGCGCTGAGGATGAAGATGCAGATCAGTACGACCCACCACAGCTTCGTGGTGGCAATCCTGCGCAACTCCGCTCGGAGTACACCACTCATCTGGACCCTTCGAGCATGGAGAAGAACTCCTGCTCGAGATCGCGCCGCTCGGTACCCAGCTCATCGACCACAATGCCGCAGCCGAACAGGGCGGAACCGACCTGGCCCACATCGTGGCTGTGAACGCGCAGATAGCTGCCGCGCTCGTCCATCGCGATTTCCACGTCAGCACCGATGGCTGCCAGCGCTTGCCGCGCGGCGCTCAGGTCTGATACGCGTACCCGGGTGGTGCCGTCGCCCAGATTGAGTTGCGACATTGGCATCTGCGCCAGCAGCCGACCCCTGTTGATCACGACAATGTCGTCGGCAGTGGCCTCGATCTCGTTGAGCAGATGGGAGGAGATGAATACGGCTCGGCCACTTGCCGCGAAGTCGCGGAGGAAGATGCGCAGCCAGCGGATCCCTTCCGGGTCCAGGCCGTTGCCCGGTTCGTCCAAGATCAGGTAGTCGGGGTCGCCGAGCATGGCGGCGGCCAGGGCGAGGCGCTGCTGCATGCCCATGGAGTACTCCCCCACTGGCTGGCGGGCGACTTCTCCGAGCCCGACCTCGCCGAGTAGCTCGTCGACCCGGCGATCGCTGGCGCCGGCCGTAGGCGCGAGCACGCGAAGATGGTTACGGCCGCTGCGACCGGGATGGAAGCGGGCGTCAAGCACGCAACCTACGGTCTGCTGAGGATGTGGCAGGTCGGCATAGGCAAGGCTTCCAAATGTCGCCGTACCGGTAGTTGGAGTGACCAACCCGAGGAGAATCCGCATGGTGGTGGTCTTGCCAGCGCCATTGGGACCCAAGAAACCGGTCACCCGCCCAGGCTCGACCACGAAGCTGAGATTGTGTACTGCGAGAGTGCCGTTGTAGCTCTTGATCAGTCGATCAACGATGATCGGCGACACCTCATGGTGCACGGTAGGCGGTGATGACTTTGGCCGAGCCATGGCAGGTGCCGGCGGACGGCGAGTGGTCTGTGTCGATCCCGATCGGAGTGCGGCCGCTGGACGGTCCGCAGCCGCAACCCTCGATGCTGGCCGGATCGGCACAGATCGTGTGATCTCTGCTGCGCCCGGGGTGATCTGTCTTGCGCTCTGAGTGGTCTGTCTTGCGCTCTGAGTTACCCGTTCGGCGCTCTGAGTGACCCGCCCTGCGCTGTCATTGATCTGCACGCCCTGAGTCTTCTGTGGGCCACCCCGGGTGATCTGTCCGGTGCGGTCACTGATCTGCGCTGTGCCCGGATTGATCTGCCGTGCGTCCCGAGTCGTCTGTGGCAAGCCCTGAGTGATCTGTCCCGCGCGGTCGCTGACCTGCGCTGCCCCCGGATTGATCTGTTCGGCACGCTGAGTGGTCTGTGCTGCGGCCTCAGTAATCTGTGCTGCGCCCTGAGCTTGTCGAGGGGC
>DASRJV010000051.1:0-9614 GCA_035649295.1 Propionibacteriaceae bacterium | reverse complement strand
GAATGCGCTCATCCGAACCGGTCCACGCGGGTCGCTTCGGCCAGAGTCGCAGCGGCTGGAAAACCGCAGCCACTTCCTGCCGATCCAAGGTCTCCTTCTCAAACAGCGCGCGCACCAGATCGTCGAGCACATCCCGGTTCTCATTGAGGATGTCAAACGCCTCCTGGTGGGCGTTGCTGATCAGCTTGGAGACCTCTTCGTCGACAATCGCGGCGACCTCCTCGGAGTAGTCGCGGCCGTGGCCGATGTCGCGGCCCAAGAAGGGCTCCGCATCTCCTGAACCCAGCTTGATCGCTCCCAACCGCTCGGTCATCCCGTACTGGGTGACCATGGCGCGCGCCACGGCTGTCGCCTTCTCGATGTCGTTGCTGGCTCCGGTGGTCGGGTCATGGAAGACCAGTTCCTCCGCCGCCCGGCCGCCCATCATGTACGCCAGCTGGTCCAGCAGCTCCGCGCGAGTATTGGCGTACTTGTCCGTCTCCGGCAGCACCATGGTGTAACCGAGCGCCCGGCCGCGCGGCAGAATCGTGACCTTCTGCACGGGGTCGGTGCCAGGCAGCGCCGCCGCGACCAACGCGTGGCCGCCCTCGTGATAAGCGGTCACCAGCTTTTCCTTGTCGTTCATCAGCCGGCTGCGCTTCTGAGGACCGGCGACGACGCGATCGATAGCCTCGTCGAGGTATTCGTCAGTGATCATCCGCGCGTTTTGCCGCGCGGTGAGCAGCGCCGCCTCGTTCAACACATTGGCCAGATCGGCGCCCGTGAACCCAGGCGTACGCCGCGCCACGCCTTCCAGATCCACATCCGGGGCCATCGGCTTGCCCTCGGCGTGCACCTTCAAGATGTCGAAGCGTCCCCTCAAGTCGGGCGTATCGACCACGATCTGCCGGTCGAACCGGCCGGGGCGGAGCAGCGCCGGATCCAGCACATCGGGTCGGTTAGTCGCGGCGATGAGGATGACGCCGCCACGTACGTCAAAGCCGTCCATCTCAACCAGCAGCTGGTTCAGAGTCTGCTCGCGCTCGTCGTGCCCGCCGCCCATGCCGGCACCGCGATGCCGGCCGACGGCGTCGATCTCGTCGATGAAGACGATCGCGGGTGCGTTCTCCTTGGCCTGCTCAAACAGATCGCGAACGCGGGACGCACCGACGCCGACGAACATTTCCACAAAGTCAGACCCTGAGATGGAGTAGAAAGGCACTGCTGCCTCACCTGCGACCGCCCTGGCGAGCAGTGTCTTACCGGTGCCGGGCTGGCCATAGAGCAGTACGCCCTTGGGAATCTTGGCGCCGACGGCCTGGAACTTCCCTGGCTCAGCGAGGAACTCCTTGATCTCCTGCAGCTCCTCGATCGCCTCCTCGCAGCCGGCTACGTCGCGGAACGTGGTCTTGGGGGTGTCCTTGTTGGCGATCTTGGCCTTCGACTTGCCAAATTGCATGACCCGGCTGCCGCCGCCCTGCACTGAGTTCAACAGGAAGAAGAACAGCACGCCGATGATGATGAACGGGATCAGGGTTCCCAGCAGCGAGCTGAAGAAGCCTGGAGTGGCGTTTTCGCCCTTCCATTGATCCAGTGTCTTGTCCGCGACTCGTTGATTAAGCCGGTCGATCAGCTGATCACTTTGATTGCCGACCCAGGTTGCCTTGTAACCAGTCTTGTTCGCGTCCTTCAAAGTGACGCGGATTTCTTGTTCCTTGTCGATCAAGATGACCTCGCTCAGCGGCTCATTGCCGTTGATGATCGAGACCACCTGAGAGGTCGGCGCTTCCTTGTAGCCGCTGGTTACGCGCTGGCTGAAGTCGATCAGCAGCCCGATCACAATGACGGCAAGGACGATCCACGCCAGGGGCGAGCGGAATATCCGTCTGAGGTTCATTACCTGCCTAGTGAGGGTATGGGGATCCGGAAGATCCTCCTGCCAAGGCTATCGTTCGCGTCCAAGCTGGCGGCATGCATCTCGTGAGCCCCGGTCGTCATTCCGATCCGCTCCAGACACCGCTGCCGCCGGTCGGAACCTGCGTACACGCAGGTTTCCTACGGTCTCCACAGGCTGCGACCTGTGCAAAGCGACTGCAGCCTACGTGAACGTAGGTTTCGGCAGCAACAGGCCAAGCGGGAGTAGATGCCTACCAGGAGGCTCAGCTGTAAACGTGGGGTGAGAGCGCCCCGACCGAGGTCAGGTTGCGGTAGAGCCCGTCGTAATCCAGGCCGTAGCCGACCACGAACTCATTGGGAATGTCGAATCCGACATAGGCAATATCAACTGGATTCCGCGCCGCCTCAGGCTTCCGGAAGACCGTCAGCACCCTCAAACTGGCCGGTCCACGGGAACGCAAGTTGCTGACCAGGTACGACAGCGTAAGGCCGGTGTCGATGATGTCTTCGACCAGCAGCACGTCTAGTCCGGTCACGTCAGTAGTCAGATCCTTCAGAATCCGTACCACGCCCGAGGACTGGGTGCCTGAGCCATAGGAGGACACCGCCATCCAGTCCATCCGGCAGTGAATGGAGAGGGCGCGAGAGAGATCGGCCATCACCATCACCGCTCCATTGAGTACGCCAACGAGGAGCAGTTCTTTGCCCGCGTAGTCCCGGTCAATATCGCCGGCGAGCTCGGTGATCCGAGTGGCCAATTCCTCCTCGGTAACGAGGACGCGCGTCAAATCACCGTTGAGCTGGCTGTCGTCCACGGGGCTCAGCCTGCCACAGGACGGGCGAGGCCGCGGCCCCGGTAGCCACGTTGCTCTGGCGGATCAGCTCACCCGAAGCCGCCCTGCGCTACGCGTGACAGTCGCCCCTGGAACATGGATCGATTTTTGACCATGCCAGCCGATCACCAGGGACTCCACGGCATTGATATGCCGCAGTGTGAGGTCACCGATGCCATGGGCCAACAGCCAGAGTCGGAGGATCCGGCGGCGCAATGCCGGCGGCTGAGATTCCAGAGCGGCACAGTCCAAAGTGTCCGTGCCGCCGAGGCCTTCCGCAGTGCGGTACGCCTCCGCAGCCAGCCGATCGAGCAGTTCGGTGTCGTCGCGGAGCAGCTCCGCAGTCCGGGCCAAGGCTTCCGGAATGCCCGGGCCTAGCTCTGCCTCGAGCGTGGGTAGCACCGTCTCGCGCACCCGCACTCGGGTAAACCGACGATCTGTGTTGTGTGGGTCCTGCCATGGATCAAGTCCCAGCTCTGAACACGCCTGGTGTGTCGTTTCGCGGCGCAGCTGCAGGAACGGTCGCAGCAGGTGTCCCGCTCTGGGTGGCATTCCGGCCAGCGACCTGCTGCCCGATCCGCGGGCCAGGCCGAGCAGCACTGTCTCGGCCTGATCGTCGAGGGTGTGAGCGACCAACACCGTGGCAGAACGCGTTCTGGCTTCTGCATCGAGCGCCGCGTAGCGAGCCTGCCGGGCTGCGGCTTCGGGCCCGACGGGCGCCGCTTGGTCCACCTCAACAGTGCGCAGAGTGACGTGGTTGTAGCCGAACCGCTCGAGCTGCTGCGTGACGAGCACGGCAAGGTCGGCTGATCCGTCCTGCAGTCCGTGATCGATCACAATCGCCGCATACTCCAGATAGTGGCGAATCGCTACATAACGTGTGGCAAAGGCGAGTGCGAGAGAGTCGGCGCCACCTGAGCACGCGACCAGAAGATGCTTGTCCTGACTGGTCAGCGCCGCGTCGACCGCTTGGACGACCGCAAGGCTGGCTGGGCCGAGCTCGCGATAAGCCACCGAATACTTCGGCTCAACCGGTCGTCAGCTCGGGATGCATCCGCGCCAGCCAGAGCCTTGGGTTGGCGATCTCGGTTGCGGTCGGCAGCGTCTCCGGGGAGGTCCAGACCTTGTTCAAGCCTGACATGCCCACTTCGGTCATGACTGCGCGACAGAAGGTTGCGCCGTCGCGATACTGCCGCATCTTGGCGTCCAGCCCGAGCAGCTTGCGGATGATCTTGTCGAAGCCCTGACCTTGGCGGCGTACCGTGAACTTCGCCCGGATGGTCTCCACCGTGGGAATGACATCTGGGCCAACGCTGTCCATGACGACATCCGCATGGCCCTCGAGCAGCGACATCACGGCGGTGACGCGATCGACCGTTTCCCGCTGCGCCGGCGTCTGGACCAGGTCGATGATCGAGACCTCCTGGTTGTGACTCACCGCGTCGATGACCCGTTTGAGCGCGTCCCGGAGCATCTGGGCGACGATTGTCGGGTCGAGCTCCGCGGAGTCCACGATCTGGGCGACCTGGGCGTTGAGGTAGCCGCGCAACCACGGCACCGCCGCGAACTGGACTCGGTGAGTTTCCTCGTGCAGGCAGACCCAGAGCCGGAAATCGGCGGGATCGACGTCGAGCTCACGTTCGATGGAGACGATGTTCGGTGCAACGAGCAACATGCGACCGCCGGGCGCGTTGGCATCGGCCCCGGGGAAGAAAGGGTCGAACTGACCGAGGACCTTCGACGACAAATAGCTGAGCAGGGCACCCACTTCCACCCCAGTGATCCGCGGGCCCAGGCTGGCCATGGTGGGATTCGACTCCTTCATCCGCTCGATCACCTTGGCATTGAGCGGTAGCAGGATCTGGCGGAAGCCATCCAAGTTGGCCTGAATCCAGCGCGGTCGATCGACGACCAGCACCGGGGCGGTACCACTGGCAGCTTCCAATCCCGTGACCTCGCGGACGTACGTCTCCGCTCGAGCGGCGAAGCTCCGCAGCTCGGCGACAACGGCCGCTGCACCTTGGCGAGAGATCTCCGGCCCGGGCTTGACCAGCTTGGTGGCCGTGTTCAGCGCCACGGTCCAGTCGACCATCGAGGTTGTCATGCCGGCGAGTCTATGTGCGAGCTCCGCTAGGGCGCGCTGTGCTTATCGAAGCGTGCATCCGTGCCCTTCGACAGGCTCAGGGCCATGTTTTGGCTAACGACAACCGCAGGTGCTGAGTGCAGTGGTCACACGGTCAAGCCAGACCATGGTGTTGAACTCGTTCTTCGGATTGTTGATCAAGAAGGCGTACGCCAGCAGCGAGCCGTCAGTGGTGCGTAATACTCCGGCGCGAGCCCGGACTTTGTTCAGCGTGCCGGTCTTGCCGCGTACTACCCCTCGTCCGGCCAGGCTCTTGTCGTCGTAGTAGTAGCGCTTCAAACTGCCTTCTACCCCGGCCACCGGCAATCCGGTGATCACGGCGCGCAGCTCAGGATGATTCTGGCCAGCGGCAACGCGAAGCATCTTGACCATGGAGTCGGCTGGCACCTTGGTTTGGCGAGCCAGCCCGCTGCCGTCGTTGATCTTCATGCCGGGATCCCAGATGCCGAGCTTGGTGAGCTCGGCTCGTACCACCTTGGTCGCCTCGGCAATCGATCCGGGCCTTCCGGCGCCGATTGCCGCTTGCCGGAAGATCACCTCTGCTGCGTCGTTGTCGCTGACCATCAGCAGGTGCTCGACGATCCGCTCCAGTGGCATCGACGAAACCCGGGCCACGACCGGCGCCGATTTCGAGGCTCGCGCCGGTCGCGTACTCGAGACCCTCACTCCTTGTTTCGACAAGGCCACCGCGAAGGCCGTTGCGGCTTCCTTGGCCGGGTTTCGGTAACGGAAGCCGCCGCCACCCACCTTGCCCTCATCAACCCAGAGTGCCGAGGTGCGTGAGACCTGGTCGCCGTAGAACCCCGGCCAACGGGGATTCCAGGCAGGACCCTTGAACAGCGACGAGTCATAGCCAAGGCTGACTCTGGAGATCTTGTCGTGTTTGAGCCGACTCGCCGTGGCTCGCGCCAGCCCATTGATGGTTGCTCGTCTTGGATAGCCAGAGCCGGCCTTCCTGGCCAGATAGGGGTCCCCGCCACCGACCAGAATGATCTGCCCACGCTTGGGACTGACGACCGAGGTCTTGAAGGTGTGGTCGGGCCCCAAGATCGACAGCGCGGCTGTCGAGGTCAGCAGCTTCATGGTGGATGCCGGGATGTAGCCACGCGTGGCGTTATGGGCGTAGAGCACCTTTCCGGAACCAACCTCGAGCACGGAGCCGGAGTAGGTGCTGCCCACACCCTTGACCTTGATCGCTCGGATTTTGGCGGCGACTTTGGCCTTATTGGGAACGACGCGCGGCGAAACCGCCGCCAGGACTGGGTCGGGCAGCTGCTGCTGTGGAGGCGTTGTCGTGGCCGTTGCCGGGCCGGGGCCGGTGGCCGCCGGAGTGCTGAGCGTCTCCGGAGGGCTGGCCGGAGCGGTCGCCACACTCTCGCCCGGCTGTGCGCCGATGGCGTACCGGTGCTCTCGCGGCAGCACGACGATGGCTGCCGCGATCAGGCTGATCACGACGATGATTGCAGCGCTGGCACCGAGAATCACTATGGCAATCCGCTTGGCACCCACGGGCTACGCCCACCTCCTTCACGCTAGGCTCAAGCCGCGGGACAGTAACTGATATGCACTCTCGCAGAAGTCGGTCTCAATCCCAAGGAGGTCACACATGACCGCACCTGAAGCCGAGCGAGGTGTGAAGCCGCTCAGTGGGCTGACCTTCGATGTCACCGTTGAGATCCCCAAGGGTCACAAGAACAAGTACGAAGTCGATCATGACACCGGCCGCATTCGGCTGGACCGGACGTTGTTCACCTCGACCCAGTATCCGGCCGACTACGGCTTCATTGAGGAGACTCTCGGTCAGGACGGCGATCCTCTGGATGCGCTGGTGATGATCTCCGAGCCAACATTTCCAGGCTGCCTGATCAGCTGCCGGGCAGTCGCGATGTTCCGCATGAAGGACGAAGCGGGTGGCGACGACAAGGTGCTCTGCGTCCCAGCGTCTGATCCCCGGCGGGACCACATACGCGATCTCTCGGACGTGCGTCAGTGGGTGCTCCTTGAGATCGAGCATTTCTTCGAGGTCTACAAGGACCTCGAGCCCGGCAAGTCTGTCGAGGGCGCAACCTGGACCGGCGTAGAGGAAGCCGAGCAGGAGGTTCGAGCGAGCTTCGAGCGAGCCAAGGCGCAAGCTCACCGCGGAGATCGGCACTAGTTGTCGCTGTTTTGTTCGCCGAGACATGTTGCCGAGCCCGTGATCATATTGTGGAATGGCTGACCACCTGATCTTGCTTGCACCGTCGGCCAATCGGGTCTACGCGTCCGAGGCCAACCGGCTGGTAGCGGCTGAGCTCAAGGTGCTGCTTGGCGCTGATGAGCATCCGGTGATAGCACCGGTCAAGCTGGCGAGAATCGAGTACCTGGCAGTGGCAACGGACAGCCTTGACGACCAGGTGATCTCGGCGCTGGGGCGGCTTTCTGGTTTCTATGCCGCCTTCCGGCGGGAGCACGATCGGCTGCTGCCGGTCGAGGTCCGTACCCCAGACCTATTCGACGACGATCTGGTCACCATCCCGAAGTATCCGGGTAAGACGAACGAGCAGTTCACCCGACTGTTGATCAATGTCACGCTGGCCTCGATGCGCCGGCCCGCCAGCGGAGCAATCTCGATCTTGGACCCGCTATGCGGCCGCGGTACCACGCTGAGCACTGCGATGATGCTGGGTTGCAACGCCGCCGGCGTGGAAGCCGACCTGAAGGCTGTCGAAGCGTACGCCGCGTACCTGCGGACCTACTGGCGTCGCAAGCGGCTGAAGCACTCGCTGGAGCTCAGCCCGGTGCGCCGTGAGGGCAAGATCATCGGTAGGCGACTGGCGGCCGAGGTGATCCCGGCCGGCCGGGATCGGCCCGTTGCTCTGATGGTCTTCTCCGGCGACACTCGGCAGTCGGCGGCGCTGTACGGCAAGCGCAAGTTTGACGCTGTGCTGGCAGATGCCCCGTACGGCGTTGTGCATGGGAGCCAGACTGACGCACGGAGGGCCGGCGGGAAGCGGGACCGTTCCGCAACCGGCCTGATCAGTGAGGCACTTCCAGTCTGGGCTCGGCAGCTGAAGATTGGCGGTGCTCTCGGTCTGTCGTGGAATGCGATCGGCCTACGGCGGGAGCGGCTGCTCGAGCTGGTCGCCGACGCAGGCTTGGAACCGCTGGACTTCGGCCCGTACCGCGATTTCGCACATCGGGTCGACTCCTCCATCCACCGCGACATCCTCGTGGCGATCAAGCCTTGAAGCCTGTGTCGGTATCCCGCGCTACGTGGGATACCGACGCTGTGCATGGCGCGCATGCCGAGTACAGCGTGGATGTCCCACGCAGCGTGGGATATCCACGCGTCGACAGAGTTAGGCGGTGCGGCGTAGCAGGTAGACCCCGTACGCCGCCAACCACGCGAACGCCAGTGCTACGGCAACGAACAGGCGGATGCTGAAACCTGGCCCGACCGGAACGCTGAGTACGAAGCACACTGCTGCGACTATTCGGGTCAGGAGAGCCGCACGGCGCAGTCCGTCCGCTGCGAAACGGCGCGCGATCACCAGGCAGGCGGCGATCAGCGAGAGGAAGGCCAGCGGCGGCGCGAACGCGTGAATCATCGCGTGGGTGGTGATGTGCTCTGGATATCCTTCGGGCGCGCCGGCAGGAAAGCCGAGAGCAGGGTCGGCCTTGAAGATGCCGCCGATCAACAGGCCGAGCGCGAAGAGCCCACAGAACCGCGGACCCCAGCGGCTGCCCGGACCGTCAGTCAGAACGCGTGCGAGGCCGATGCTGAAGATGAGGCTGAGCACGCCGGCGACAATGAAGTTTGCGACTTGAATCCAGCCGTGCTCTCCCACTGACAGCAGACTGATTGGGTGTCGTCGCAGATCGAAACCGTCCCGAGTGAGAATCTGCACTGCGGCTGTCGCGACAAAGAGCGGGCCGGCGATCACTCCGGCGGCGAGCATGGCCCGGGTGGCAGTGTCGGTTCGGCTCTGGGTAGCAATGGCGGTCATGATCAACACGCCCTTTCCATAGGTTGCTGTTTGTCTCTGCGTCGACTGCGCAAAGGTGTTCTCGACATCGAGCCCAGAAATGTTGTGGAGAAATCACGGCGGACCATGTCGAGATCGCGAGGAGCCAGTCGACGCGAGGGTGAAGACCAGAGGCGCCCTTCGACAGGCTCAGGGCGCAAACAGTAAGGAGAGCGTCATGCGTTTCATGACGATGGTGAAGTTCGACGAGTCCTTGCCAATGGGGCCGCCACCACAGGAGCTGGTCCAGGCGATGGGTGAGTTTGCGGCCGAGGGCGCCCGAAACGGCACGCTGGTTGATCAGGGCGGATTGCTGCCAAGCGCTGCGGGCGCAATCGTCTCGCTGGCCGACGGCACGATCAAGGCAGTCGACGGCCCGTTTGCTGAGGCCAAAGAACTTGTCGGCGGATACGCGGTAATAGAAGTGCGCAGCAAGGCGGAGGCCGTCGAGCTCGCGAGGCGGCTCATGCAGCTTCACAAAGATCACTGGCCCGGCTGGGAAGGCAGTTGCGAGGTTCGTCAGCTTGGCGAATCGTGATGTCATCGAACGCGTGACCGATCCGACCACCCACGAGGCAGTCGAGGCGGTCTGGCGGCTCGAGTCAACGAGACTGATCGCCGCGCTGGTCCGGATGGTACGCGACGTCGGACTCGCCGAGGACCTGGCCCAGGACGCGCTGGTTGCGGCACTAGCGCAGTGGCCTCAGACCGGCGTCCCTGATAACCCAGGGGCTTGGCTGATGACCACCGCCAAGAGGC
>DASRJV010000050.1:0-6740 GCA_035649295.1 Propionibacteriaceae bacterium | reverse complement strand
CGAGCGATCGACCACCCGCGCTGGCGGACCAGCTTGTCGAAAAGTGTCGGGTCGTTGTACAGCCAGAACAGATCGCCGACCATGTCAACGTCGACGTCAGGTCGTAGCACGCCGGCTTCGGCGAAGAGCAGCGCCGCATCTTGCATGGACCGTCGCCGTTGTCGAACTAGTGCCGTGTGGAGGCGCTCTGCCTCAGGATCACTCGCTGCGGCGCCCTCAAGGGCTCGCCAGACCTGGAAGATGCGGCGATCGATCCGGACAACTAGTGCGGCGTACTTAGCCAGACGCGTGGCAGCGTCTGGCTCGGCGAGCAGATCTGCCATCTCGGACCGGTCGCTCAGTGGTACCGGCTCGTCGTCACCGACGATGGCGAAGTCATAGGCAAGCTTCATCAGCTGAGCTTTGCCGCCAACGGAGTCGAAGACCGTCTTCCGACTCACGCCTGCCGCGGCCGCGATGGCGTCAATGGTGGTACCGGTGTAGCCGCGTTCGGCGAAGAGCTCAGCAGCGGCGTCGACGATCCGCCTCCTGGTCTGCCGGGCTTGATCGGCCCGGAGAGCAGAGGAGTACGACCTGGTGCCCTCAGCCATGGAATCACCCTGAGCATTCATGCATCGCTTTTATTACACCATTGACTTAGTGAATTAACTCTCAGTATAGTCAATTTAGATTGACAATACCAGGAAGAGCAGGGGTGCGGCGTGAGCGCGAGTCTGCCGGTGCTGGCCGGAACGGCATCAACAGCGATCTTCATTGCCAGCACCCTGCCAATGCTCGTCAAGGCCGGGCGCACCAAGGACCTCGCCTCCTACAGCCTCGGGAACATCATTCTGGCCAACGTCGGCAACGTGATCTATGCGATCTATGTCTTCAGCCTGCCGGTCGGACCGATCTGGGCGTTGCATGGATTCCACGTCAGCGCAACCGGCCTGATGCTGTTCTGGTACCTCCGCCATGCTGGTCGGCCTAGACGCCGAAGAAACCGACAAGTCACCCGACTCGACTCGGATGAGACCATTAGATGGCCTGCCTGATCATCGTGCAGTTGCTCCGCCCTTGGAGGTGAGTCCGGGTGAAGTTGTTCTTTGACGACACGGAATTCGATGCACAATTCGCCCGGACGGTTGGCAAGGCTGCGGTCGGCATGGCCGACGTGGGTGAGTGCTTCGCCGTGGCCAACCGCATGACTGACGGCGACTACGCCAGCTGGCAAGACTGCTGGCATGCGACGGCCGAGCGGATCGAGCGTATTGCGGACGAAGCGGCAAAGGCCGGTCGTCGCCGCAGTGCGGGCGAGGCGTACCTACGGGCGTCGGAATACCACCGGGCGAGCTACTTCTTCGACCGCGCCGACCTGGCCGGATCCTTCTTGCACTCGGCATGGGAGGCAACCAGGCGTACCTTCCGAGCTGGGCTCGAATGCCTCGACGTCGACGTCGACCTGGTGACAGTGCCGTACGCGGGGACGACATTGAGTGGCTACTTGGTCCGCCCCGAGGATGCCGCAGCTAGGCCGTACCCGACCGTGGTGACGGTAGCGGGATATGACTCTCCGATCGAGGAGTACTACGCCTTCAATGTCGTGGGTGGCACGAAGCGCGGCTATGCCGTGCTCATGGTCGACGGGCCAGGTCAAGGATCGGCGTTGTACGAGAAACGCCTGGTGTTCCGCCACGACTACGAAGCGGTCTTCGGCGCGATCCTCGACTTCGCCGCCCAGCGATCTGAGGTCGACAGTGAGCGGATTGCCTTGTCGGGCCGGAGCTTCGGCGGTTACCTCGCGCCGCGAGCAGCTTGTTTCGAACGTCGCGCGCGCGCCTTGATCACCGATCCCGGTCTGTACGACCTCGGCGCTCAGGTCCGAAGTATGCTGCCGCCAGAGTTGTGGGCGCAGGTGGCGGCATCGGCGCCGGAGGCCGAGCGCGCATTTGCCGAGATGTTTGAGCACGACCCACAACGCGAGTACTACTTCATGTCACGAGCGATGGCCCACGGCGCGAAGAGTGCCCCGGAATACCTACGAATGTTGCAGGACTATCGGGTGCCCGCGGGCCAGATTGCTTTTCCGACGCTGGTCACCGCACAACCTGGCGACGCGGAAACGCGCAGACTGTACGAGGCGATTTCCGCACCGAAGGTGCTTGCCGAGTTCAACCCAGAGGTCGGTGAATGGGGCCACTGCGAGGCCGTCGCGCTCAGTCGGTACGACCAGGTTGTCCATGACTGGCTGGACGGGGTGCTGGCGGGCTGACCCGCTTGTTATCACCTCGCAATCCCAAGTCACGTTAGGCTGGATCTCCGGCGAGCCAGTAAGAATTAGTCCCGCCGCACCTTGCAATGAAAGGCCTTATGAGCATCGACTTGGGTCTGCCCACCCTTCCTCCGCCCACACTGGCGCCACGTCGTAAGAGTCGCCAGATCAGAGTCGGCAAGGTTGCCGTCGGTGGCGACGCGCCAATCAGTGTGCAGTCGATGACCACGACTCTGACCGCTGACATCAATTCGACGCTGCAGCAGATCGCCGAGTTGACCGCGACCGGCTGCGACATCGTGAGGGTTGCCGTGCCGAGCCAGGACGACGCCGACGCTCTGCCAATGATCGCCAGCAAATCCCAGATCCCGGTGATCGCCGACATCCACTTCCAGCCGAGGTATGTCTTCGCAGCCATCGACGCCGGATGCGCTGCGGTACGCGTCAACCCTGGCAACATCCGCGCATTTGATGATCAAGTAAAGGAAATCGCGAGAGCTGCGACGGACGCCGGATGCTCCATCCGGATCGGAGTCAACGCTGGGTCGCTGGACAAACGCCTCCTCGCCAAGTACGGCAAGGCCACGCCGGAGGCCCTGGCGGAGTCGGCCCTGTGGGAGGCCAGCCTTTTTGAGGAGCACGGGTTCCGCGACTTCAAGATTTCGGTCAAGCACAGCGATCCGGTAGTCATGGTGCGCGCGTACGAGCTACTCGCCGAAGCCTGCGAGTACCCCCTGCATCTGGGAGTAACCGAGGCTGGCCCGGCTTTCCAGGGCACCATCAAATCTGCGGTTGCCTTCGGTGCGCTGCTCTCGAAGGGCATTGGAGACACGATCCGGGTCTCACTGTCAGCACCGCCAGTCGAAGAGGTCAAGGTCGGGATCAAGATCTTGGAGTCCCTGAACCTGCGGCCGCGGCATCTGGAGATCGTGTCCTGCCCCTCCTGCGGACGCGCTCAAGTGGATGTTTACAAGCTCGCCGACGAGGTAACTGCTGGGTTGGAGGGGCTAGAGGTGCCGCTTCGGGTCGCCGTAATGGGCTGTGTCGTCAACGGACCCGGAGAGGCACGGGAGGCCGATCTCGGTGTCGCCTCCGGCAACGGCAAGGGACAGATCTTCGTCCGTGGCGAGGTGATCAAGACCGTGAAAGAGGCCGACATCGTCGAGACCCTTATCGATGAGGCGATGCGGCTCGCAGAGTCCATGCCCGCCGGAGACGGCGTGCCCGAGGTCAGCGTCCGCTAGCCATGCGCAAGGTCGTCGGCACGATTGCAGCTCGACGGGCCCGAGTGGGTTCGGTCCGAATACTGAGTCGCGGCGACCTACCTGCGGCCATCCGGCTGCTTTCTGCCAACCCGATCGAGAACGTCTTCGTGGCGTCCCGAGTGCGCGCCGCGGGGCTGGAACAGGCAAGCCTTGGCTGTCCTGTCTGGGGATATGAGCGTGGCGGCCTGCTGCGTGCAATGTGCCATGCCGGGTCCAATCTGGTACCCGTCAATGCCGATGAGGATGCACTTGAGGCTTGGACGGAGTTCGCCGGTTCGGAACGTATGTGCGCATCGATCATCGGCCCCTCCCACGTTGCGCTGGAATTGTGGAACCGATTGGCCGAGCGCTGGGGCTCAAGTTGGAGCGAAGTTCGTGATGTGCGGCCGCACCAGCCCGTGCTCGCGATAAGTTCGCCGCCAGCCATCCCGATCGATCGACGGGTGCGTCGGGTCACCGTAGATCAATGGGATGCCTATACCGAGGCTGCGGTGAAGATGTACACCGAGGAGATTGGCGTCTCACCGGTGCAGGGCAATCCCGCCGGCTACCGCTTCTATGTCCGGCAGCTGATCTCGTCGGGCCGTGCCTTCGGCATCTTCGAAGGCAATCGGGTGCTGTTCAAGGCCGATCTCGGCTCGGTGTCCGGATCGGTCTGTCAAGTTCAGGGAGTCTGGCTGGAACCTGAACTGCGCGGCCGGGGGCTGGCTGCTCCCGCCATGGCGGCTGTCGTCCAGCTGGCGCGTACCGTCGTGCCCACCGTGTCGCTCTACGTCAACGACTACAACCTGCCGGCGCGTGCCACGTACGCCCGGGTGGGCTTCACACAGGTTGGCGAGTTCGCGACGGTCCACTTTTGAAAACTCGTCCCGCATGGCTGGCAGCGCTCGGGATCGGGCTGTCGGTCATGGTGTCTGGCTGCACCGCCAACGAGCCAGCCGCACGTACGCCGGCACCGCCCCCGCCCCCTAGCGCAGCCGCGACGTCGAACAGCCCAACCTCAAGTCCCACCTCACCTGCTCAACCCACGCAGCGAGTGCCTGCCAAGCCGAAGCGGACCAGCGTCACGGTGGTGATGAACGGCGATCTGCTGTGGCACAACACCTTGTGGTTCGGAGCGAGGGAAGACGCCCGGCGGCGGGGACATGGCGGCTATGACTTCGCACCGTTGCTGGCCGGGATGAAGCCGGTTATCGCCTCGGCCGACATGGCGATCTGCCACGAGGAGGTGCCGCTTGCTCCGCCTGGTGGACCGTACCGAAACTATCCGCTGTTTGCCGCGCCGCCGCATGTCGTCAAGGCCATCGTCGCGGCGGGATATGACGTATGCACGACGGCCTCCAACCACGCAATCGATCAGGGCTTTGCGGGTCTGAGGCGGACTCTCGATGATCTTGACCGGGCCAAGATCCCGCATGTCGGCACGGCTCGTACCAAGGCGGAGTCCGAACGCCCAATGATCTTCACCACCAAGGAGGGCGTCAAGATCGCAATCGTTGCGGCCACGTTCAGCTTGAACGGCCTACCCATGCCGGAGGGCAAGCCGTGGGCGGTGCAGCGACTGAGCGCCAGGAGTTTGCTGCGGCAGGCGCACCGTGCCCGGACGGCGGGAGCGGACATCGTGCTCGCGGCGGTACATGTCGGCACCGAGTACTCCACGAGCGAGAACGCCCAGCAGGTCAAGCTTGCTCGGACTCTCACCGCCTCGCCCGATGTTGATCTTGTCTACATGCATCACCCGCATGTCGTGCAGCCCTGGACCACCATGAACAAGAAGTGGGTGCTCTATGGCGTCGGTAACACGGTGGCCCAACAGGAGGCCAACCGCACCTACGAAGGAGCGACAGGGCGGTTCACCTTTACTCGTACCGGGAATGGCCGTTTCACGGTCAGCAAGGCCGAATACATTCCGACGCTGGTCACCATCTACCGGCCCGGCCGGCCGGCGCGGCTCTACCAGGTCTCGGCGGCGCTGAAGACCGCCAAGGGATCATTTCGCAGCCGGCTGCTGGAGGCCCAACGACGCACAACCGCGGTCGTGATGCGCAAGCATCCGCCGGGACTGACGCGTGGATAGTTCATCGCAGCTTCCGACCTTGGTGATCGTGAGTGGGCCTGCCGGGTCGGGCAAGACGACGCTGGCACACCAGTTGGCGGCAATGATCGGCTGTCCGGCCATCTGCCGCGACGAGATCAAGGAAGGCATGGTTGCAACTACGCCAGGCTTCGTTCCTGGGCCCTCCGACCCCTTGACAGTGCGGAGCTACGGTCTGTTCTTCGCCGCGATTCGGCTGTTCCTCGAGCATGGTGTGACCCATGTTGCTGAGGCCGCATTTCAGCACCCGAACTGGGAACGTGGGCTGGAGCCGGTGCTGCCACTCGCCATGCTGCGGATTGTGCGCTGCCATGTTGCTCCTGATGTCGCGCAAGCCAGGGCGAAATATCGCCAACATAAGCAACCCACCCGAGCCGCACACGACGACACCGGCCACTTCAGCGTAGAAAGGCCATTTGAGCCGATCCGGCTCGACGCACCCACTGTCGACGTCGACACCACCGATGGCTACAACCCTGACCTCGAGGCGGTCCTAGACTTCGTCCGCACTCGGTAGTGCCGGGACCTACTACCGTGCTCGGGAATCGCGCGTGCCGCCGAGCTGAGCGAGCGGAGCGAGCAATGTGCACGGAGCGAGCAGAGACGCTTTTTGACTGCGAGCGACGACGAAGTAGGCGGCCTACGAGCGCGATGCCAGAGCCGAGACAATACAGTGCTCGGGTGATCACCCGAATGTCGGAGCTTTTTGTCCGTACGTTGCGCGAGGATCCCGCGGACGCCGAGGTGCCGAGCCATCGCTGGCTGGTCCGTGCCGGCTACATCCGCCGGGCTGCTCCAGGCATCTACAGTTGGCTGCCGCTGGGCTACCGCGTGCTGCGCAATGTCGAGCGCATTGTGCGCGAGGAGATGGACGCGATCGGTGCGCAGGAGGTGCACTTTCCGGCGCTGCTGCCCAAGGAACCGTACGAGGCCAGTGGGCGCTGGACCGACTATGGCGAGAGCATATTCCGGCTGCGCGACCGGAAGGGTGCGGAGTACCTCCTCGGTCCGACACATGAGGAGATGTTCACCTTGCTGGTCAAGGACCTGTACTCCTCCTACAAGGACCTGCCCCTCTCGCTCTATCAGATTCAGACGAAGTACTGCGACGAAGCTCGCCCGCGGGCCG
>DASRJV010000049.1:0-8733 GCA_035649295.1 Propionibacteriaceae bacterium | reverse complement strand
AGGCGGTGCGCATCAGCCGGTTGCAGGCCCTGCTCTATCTGATTGCGAATAAAGCTGAGCTGATCCACCTGGTCGCGGCTGTACAGCCGTTGCCCCCCGCTGCTTCGAGCAGGCACGATCTGGTGATAGCGGTCCTCCCAGGCGCGCAGCGTTTGCGTCGGCACGCCGAGCATCCGCGCTACCGCTCCGATGCTGTAAATGCCGTCGGTGCGATCCGCGCTGCCCTCCATCCCTGCGACCCCTTCCTGTGATGAGTGTGGCTGCGATCGAGCGATACGTCCATGGCACGCCAACGTGCAAGTCTAAACATTATCTATGCAACAGTTGCTCGCAACCAACACTTAGTTCTACATTTCTTCTATGCAAGTGGGAGGTCGGTCGTTGTGACCGAAACGGTGGGCAGCCGCCGGAGCGAGTCCTCTTCACTGTTCCCGTCCGGGAATGACCCCGGCGTGTTGCCGTGGCACGAGGGACGACCGCGCATGGGGAAACCGGTGCGGCCGCCGAGCGGCGGCACCCTGGGGAGGGAGTCACGGATGGAGTCTGAGGCTGATGCCTTTGGCCGTCTGGCCCACGAGCTGCATGATCAGACGAGTGTGGAACAGACCCTCGAAAGAATCGTCGAGTCCGCCGCAGCGGTGGTGGGTTGTGACTATGCCGGGGTGCTCCTGACACGCAAGGGCAACCAGTTCGACGCGATCATCGCGAGCGACCCGATCGCCGAGAAAGCCGACAAGCTCCAGATCGAATTGCATGAAGGCCCCGGAATCGTCGCGGTCGCCGACGGACACACGACCTTGGTGACCAACACAGCCACTGAAACGCGCTGGCCGTCCTGGGCGGCCGAGATGCGAGACCTCCACCTGGGAAGTGTGCTCGCGGTCCGGCTGTGGACCTCCCAGTCAACACTCGGCGCATTGGACCTCTACGCCTGTTCCCCGCGCTGGTTCGACCCAGATGCGCTCGCCGTTGCAGAAGTGCTCGGTCGCCATGCCTCAATCGCGCTCGCCACAGCCAGACAAGAGGAGTCACTGTGGCAGGCCATCGACGCCCGCAAGCTCATAGGCCAGGCCCAAGGCATCCTTATGGAACGGTTCGATCTTGACGACGAACGCGCGTTCGAGGTACTACGTCGCTACTCCCAAAACACCAACACCAAGCTCAACGAAGTGGCGCGCATCCTCGTCCGCTCGCGAACCCTACCCGCGCACGGACGACGGTCCTGGCCTCAAACTGAGGACTTGGGAGTCGGGAAGCGTTGATGTCAGGTCATCGAAGATCGCCACTGCCCAGCGCGTTCTCGGCTTTGGTAGTGGCGTAGCCCCCCACACAAAGGGGTCGCGCTTGCTTGGCGACCGGATCACAAGCCCAGCCGATTCGCAACCTGCGCCAGACGGTCGAGCCACCGACCCCCAACCTGTGCCGAGCCTAGCCACCCGGCTAGCCACCCCCTAGAGCAACTGACCTAGTCGACTTCGGTGACCCTTATAGGTGACTGGAAAGTGGTCGGAGAACCCGTTCTGATTGACCGGCTTGCCCATTCCGCCGAATGGGACTGGCTTGTGATACCAGCGTTGAGCGTGGACAGCAGTTGGTGAACCACGGATGTCGGGTCGGTGGCCGTGTTCAGCGCTGCGATCACCGAAGCAAGCTGGTCGATCTTGCGATTATGCCGATGACCAAGATCATCTGGTCGATCCCGCCCATCGTCGTAAAGCCGGTGTGTGTCGGCCACAGTCGCCACGATCATAAAGGGCTCGTCTTCTTTGCAGATGGAATATGCGTCCTGCCGTCGGCGCGCGAGGCCTCGGCGGTCGGTGAGCCAAAGAATCAAGCTCCAAGATCAGCATCTGGCGATGATCTTGATCAACCGGGGGACGCTGTACACGCGGTTCGGCCAAGAAGGGATGCCTAGCAGCTACGTCGAGCGGCTGCTTAGCTCTGTTGGTGGTCTAACTCCTCGTCGAGGTAGCCCTCATAGACCTCAACGCGGGTCACATCCAACGCCTCGGCCAGCGTGATGTTGCCTTGGGCGCGTGCGGTGTGTGCCGCCGCGCGCAGTCCCTCCACCCAATCTGCTAGCTCAGCTAGGTCTGCTTGCCTGGGCCCCACCGCGGCCACAGGCTATCGCTTCGCCGGCTGGCTGCGTGCGTTCATGGATGGAGTCGACGCCGGCCCGACACACCAAACGCTCGATGCGCGCTACCGCACCAGAGCAGTGTTCGGCCATGCGAGCGCACTCCGGAACGCTCGCAGCCCGAGGAGGCGGCGTGCGGGCTGATGATGCCGTATAACCGGGCAGGATGACGGAGCGAATGAGTGTGGAGGATGAACCGTGGGTAGGTGACGAAGCCGAGGAAGTCTGGGCCGAACACCCCCGCTGAGCAGATCAGTGATGATCACGATCGGCCCGGCTTCGTTCTGTGGCATTGTTCGCCCGCTTTCCCGCAGCATTGTGACGGCTCCCGGGACACGTCCGATGATGTGATCCCGGACCCACCGCTTGGGGCCAGGCCAGATCGGTGGCCTCTTCGCTGATCATCAGCTTGATCACAACACCGACGTCGACCACGCGACCCACGTCGTGCGATGCGTGTCTCAGTTCCGGTCACACGAGCAGCTTCACAAGCTGATAGTCGTGGTGGATTCGCGCCCAGCACCATGATCCTGACGCGAGCGTGCCGCTTGGTTCGCGTGGTCCCTGTGCGTTCACGCACTTGGCGAGGGCCGCCAGGTCACCAGCACAGCGACAAGACCCAGCAGTATCAGCGCAAGCGGAATCGGACACCACCAGTGCTCCCAGAAGGCAGCAAGGCCATGGTCGCTCTCACGCCCGGCCCAGAAGACGCCGAGAAGCACGAAAACGGCGCCGACAACGCGGGCAGTCCGACGCATACGCTGAAGACTATCCCTGCTGCCGCGGCCGCCACTTTGCCCCGCGGGTAGCACTCAGCGGCGACCCGAGCGCTGTGAAGTCGGCCCGGCGCGAGTGTTCGGGGTGTGGTCGGGCAGGACTTCGAGGCGACGCTGCTGTAAATCGACGAAGCGTTGTCCGATCTTCGCGCAGACATGGTCGCCGACGCTGGGAACCGAAGTAGCCCCATTGAGCGGGGCGTCAAGTCGCGCTGCCAACATGCCAATTCCGCCAGCCCACGAACTGGCGGATGCGGCACGCGATCGATTGGTGGATCTTCGTGCTGGTCAAGAAGACACAATCGAGCGCGCACCATAGACGGATGGCTCGCGGGAAGAAGACACCCCGATGAACGCAGTGTGAGTTCGCAAGTTGAATTACTCATACGCACCGAGAATCGATCACAGTCCAGAACTCATTGATCTACTGGGAGGCCCGTTATGGGGGATTCTCTAGAAACGCTCGACTTCCCCGCGCCATGTCGACGGCAACTGAATACTGATCACGGTGCGGCAACTTGGGTTCCAATCATGGTCGCAACATGGTCTGGTTTGGGGAGGCTAGCAGTGCCTCATAGAGCTCGGCTGGGGAAGGTCGTTGAGGACGCGTTTGGGCCGATTGTTCAGCTCGTTCTCGACGGCCAGAAGGTGTTGGGCTGTGTAGGTGCGAAGGTCGATGCTCCTGGGGAAGTAGTCGCGCAGCAGGCCGTTCATGTTCTCGTTCGAGCCGCGCTGCCAGGGCGAGTGGGAGTCGCAGAAGTAGACCGGCACGCCCAGTGTCCGGGTGATCGTGAGGTGGCGGGCCATCGCGGTGCCTTGGTCCCAGGTGATCGACCGAAGCAGCGTCAGGGGTAGGTCGGTCACCCTGGCCTTCAGGGCGTCGTGGAGGGCCTCGCCGTCGCGGTTGGGAAGGTGAAGAAGGCGGACGAGTCTGGTCCGTCGTTCGACGAGTGTGCCGATCGCCGAGCCTTGGTCCTTGCCGATGATCAAATCCCCCTCCCAGTGGCCTGGTTCGGATCGGTCCTCGGGTGGGAACGGACGGTCATGGATGGTGAACATCGGCTGCTGGAACCGGGCCGGCGTCGTTCGACACGTTGCTGGGCGCGGCGGTGGTCTCGGCCCGTCCGCAGCGGGGATCGTCGGTGTGGAGCCAACGGTGTCGGACGCAGCAACGCCGATCCCGGCTGGTAGACGGCCTGATAGATGCTTTCGGGACACAACCACATGCCCGGCTGCTCGGGAAAACTTCGGCGCAGGTGGCGGCTGATCTGCTGCGGACTCCATCGCTGCGACAAAAGCTCGGCCACCATCACTCCGAGCGCTGGAATGGCTTCGAGACGTCGCCAGTGATGGCGGGCTCGTCGTGCGGTCGCGTGGCGGTGGGCGTCGAACGGGCGGTAACCAGCGGTCGTGGTCGCGTTGCGGCGTAGCTCCCGCGAGATCGTCGACGGCGCCCGGCCCAGCCGGCACGCGATCTGTCGGATGCTCAGGCCCGCGTGGCGAAGGTCCGCGAGCTCAATCCGCTCGTCCTGCGACAAGAACCTCGGGCTGATCTGGCGCACGGCCAGCCGTTCGAGGGGAGGCACGAAGCCGACCAGCTGTCCGCGTCGATAGACCTTGTAGCCCCGCGACCAGTTGTTGGCCGTCGTGCGGGAGATGCCGATCTCACGGGCTGCGCCTCGGATGCTCCACCCCCGCTCGCGCAAGCTCATGAACTGCTGACGCTTGGCCGACAGCGGACGCCGCCCCGGCCCCTTCTTCACACGACGAGACGACGACAACACAACCTCACGATCTCGGAAGTGTTGCGACCGTTGCTAGAAACCACCCAGCTGAATATTGACCCCCTGGTTGGTCATTGGTCCTCTCTGCTTGCTGTTGGTGTTCGGCCGAGGTCGCGATCTTTGAGCCGGTAGGAATCGCCGCGGAGGGAGACGACTTCGGCGTGGTGGACCAGTCGGTCGATCATGGCGGCGACGACGACGTCGTCGCCGAAGACCTCGCCCCAGCGGCCGAATGGCTTGTTGGAGGTGACGATCAGGCTGGCCCGCTCATAGCGGCTGGAGACGAGCTGGAAGAACAGGTTCGCCGCTTCGGGTTCGAAGGGGATGTAGCCGACCTCGTCTATCACGAGTAGCGCGTAGCGGCTGAGCCTGAGCAGCTCGGCTTGGAGCCGTCCGCTGGTGTGGGCGTCGGCGAGCTTGTCGACCCATTGGCTGGCGGTAGCGAACAGCACCCGGTGCCCGGCTTGGCAGCCGCGGATCGCCAGCCCGATCGCCAAGATGCTTCTATGGTTCGTCAAGCAGCGGTTTGCTTCTGATTGAGGGTGTGGGCGTAGGTCTGCAGGTGACGGTAAATCTCGCGGGCGATGGCTCGTTTGAGGCAGCGTTTGATGTCTCGGGTTGACTTGCCTTCAGCGGTGCGACGGGCTGCATAGGCCCGGGTGGGTTCGTGGTGTTGCAGCCGGGAGAGGGCGACGGTGTGCAGGGCTCGGTTGAGTTGTCGGTCGCCGCTGCGGTTGAGCCGGTGCCGGACCGTGTTGCCGCTGGAGGCGGGGATCGGCGCCACGCCGGCGAGGGCGGCGAACGCGGCCTCGTTTCGGATCCGGCCGGGGTGGGACCAGCAGATCAAGAACTGGGCAGCGGTGATCACTCCGACCCCGGGGAGGGCGAGCAGCTCGGGGCAGGCGTTCATGACCAGCTGCTCGAGCTCGGTCTCGTATTCCGCGGCCTCGGCCTCGAGGTAGAGCGCGCGGCGGGCGGTCGCCCGGATGGCTTGGACCGTGGCCCGGTGTTCGACGCTATGGCTGGGCAGGGTGCGGAGTCGGGCGCAGCGGTCGAGCTGCTGGTCGGTGGTGCCGCGACGGAGCTGGTCGCGAAGTTGCTGCGGGGCGTTGACGATCATGGCTTTCAACTGGCCGATCGCCTTGGTTCGGCCGACGACGGCGCCGTGACGGGCGGCGAGCAAGACTCGCATCGCCTCGCGGTCACCACGTGCTCGAGGCGCAGCGAGATGCTCACGGGAGAGCGCTTCACGGGCGGCGCGGACGGCGTCGAGCTCGTCGGATTTGGCGCCGTCACGACGGGCAGGCCGGGCCGGGCGGTCGATCTCGACGACCCACTCGCCGTTCTCCAACAAGAAGGTGGTCAGGCCGGAACCGAAGCTGCCGGTGCCCTCGATCGCCCAGACCCGCCGGCCGGGTGCGTGGAGGGTGGCGAACGCCAAGGCTCGTTTATAGCCCATCGCGTCGGTGCTGCAGTGCAGGTGGTCGACGACACCGCCGGTGACGGCCTCGACGATCGCGGCGACGTTGGTGTCGCGGTGGGTGTCGACCCCGATGACGAAGTCGACCTGGCCTGACAGCATGGTGGACATCGGTGTTCCTCCATTTCGGTAGGAGTGCTGAACGGTCGGCACCGGCCTGGGTGCGGTCACCGTGCGGCAGGACTGTGATGAGGCACGACCCGAGGGTCGGCCAGGCTTCTGATGAGGCCAGCGGTTCGGTGGGCCAGGCCGGTGCCGGTGACCCCGACGACAGATCCAAGCCAAGGGCAGCAGCCAACGATCGGCTGGCCAATGAGTTCTTCGGGTCAGTCGGGGTCACCGACACCGACACTGACAGCGATCACTACTCTGACCGCGCAGGCTGACGGGTATCCGTCGGTGTCGTGCCAGCCGTGGCAGTTGATCAGCGACGGCGACAGATCCGCTCAATACCAAGCCCTGCCCATCAGGCAGAGAAGCGGTGCAAGTCAGCCGCGTTTGATCAACGTCCCTGACTGTGGCGCTCATGGCGTGAACGCCTAACGCAAGTCTCACAGTGGGTTTTGCCGGTGCCGGGTGGGCCGAGGAAGATCACATTCTCCTTGCCGGCGACGAAGTCCAAGGTGGCGAGGTGGGCGATCAGGTCGCGTTTCAGTCCGCGGGCGTGGTCGAAGTCGAACTCCTCGATGCTTTGCGGGCCGGGAACCGGGCGGCCCGGATGCGGTCTTCGCCGCCGTGGGCATCCCGCGCGGCGACCTCACGTTGCAGGCAGGCCGCCAGGTATTCCTCGTGGGTCCAGGACTCGGCTCCGGCGCGCTCGGCGAGTCGACTCGCCGACTCTCGCAGGGTGGGCGCTTTCAAGGCCCGAGTCAGATAGGCGATCTCGGCGGACATGTCCCGGGCGGTTTTGGTGTTGCTCACCATGCCACCTCTCCGTCGAATCCAGCTACGTCGAGTGCGGTGTCGTAGTCGGCGAGACGGCGCCGTTCGACCTCGATTTCAGCGGCCGCCGGCACGACGGCGAACCGTTGATGCCGCAACAGCTGCGCGGCCGTCACGTGGGTCGGATCGGTAATCGTTTGGTGGCGCGCCCCAGATCCGTGCATGGTCGGCCACCAAGCTGCCCTCACACCAGACTCGGACCCGGTCCAGGTCGGCGCGGACCAGCACTCGGCGACCAATCGCGTTCGGATGCACCGAATAGTCGTTGCTATCCAACCGGAGGTAGTGGTCCCGCGGCAGCCGCAGCGTGTGCTCCCATCCGGTAGCTGGCGGCAGCGGTGGCAGGGCGAGCATCGACGCCTTATCCGCGGCGATCCGGTCCGCCGGGGCACACCCCAGGGATCGTTTGCGGCGTCGATTGGCCAACTGCAGCCACGCCTGAAGCTGGGTGTTGAAATCAGGAGGCGAGCCGAAGGTTCGTCCGGGCAGGAAGGAGCGTTCCAGATAATCATGCAGCCGCTCGATGACCCCTTAGCCTCCGGATCGGCCGGTTTGCAGATCAACACCTTCGCGCCCAGCACCCCGCGGAACCCCTGACAGGCGGCGGTCAGTAGCGGTTGCCGAGGCCGCCAGCGACCGACCGCGGCCTCGCCGTCCAACACCAACACCCGTGGCACCGCACCCAGCTGTTCCAGCAGCCGCCACCAGCCGGCATACAAATCCTCCGCCTGGCGCGATGGCAGCAACATCGCCAACGCCCATCGGGCATAACCGGTGATCATGGTCAGCACCGGCAGTTGGGTTGCGGTCCGAGCCTGCCCAAACCCGACCGGCAGCCTGATCGGCGGGAACCAGAAATCGCATTGGGCGATCTCGCCAGCCAGATAGGTAGTGCGCGACGCCGGATCCGGCGGCAAATAGATCGGCCGCAGCTGAGCCACCCGCCCGCTCAACGTGCGGATCGAGTGCGGCCACTCAATCCGTTCCGCGATCACCGTGGCCGGCATCGTCGGGCAGGCCTGCAGCAACTCCCGAATCCGCGGCTCCACCGCATCCCCCACCGAGCCGGTCGACTGCCGTCGATACGCTGGCGGCCCCTCCGCGGCCAGCGCCTTCTTGACCGTGTTCTTCGAACACCCCAGCACCCGCCTTGATCGGCATCCGTTCCGCCCGATACAGCCGGCGGATCTCTGCCCAATCCTCCACACTCAACACCCACTTCCCCCTGACCTCGGCTGAGGTCAGCATCACAGAGAGGGACGCTTCTATATCCCGTCAAGTGGTGGAGGACAGCGCCTCCAGCTGGCGAAACAGTTGTCGGGCGACATAGCGCTTCAGGCACCGCTTGATGTCGCGGATGGTCTTGCCCTGGGCGAGGCGACGTTGCATGTACTCCTTTGTGGCGCTGTCTTGACGCATGCGGACCAGCACGATGGTGTGGAGCGCGCGATTGAGCTGTCGATCTCCAGACCTGTTGAGTCGGTGCCGGGTGATCGTCCCCGACGAGGCCTCGATGGGCGCGGCACCGCCGAGCTTGGCGAAAGCAGCCTCAGAACGGATGCGTCCGTGATGCGACCAGGAGGTGATGACCTGGCCGGCCACGACAGGCCCGAT
>DASRJV010000048.1:0-8987 GCA_035649295.1 Propionibacteriaceae bacterium | reverse complement strand
CTCGCGTGGTTTGACGAAGGTGTTCACGCATTGACCAAGACCCTCATCGAAGCCCCCGATGATCTTGAGGCGATGGTGTTCTTGCGGCACGCTCCAGCGCCGCGACTGTTCTGGGCAAGACGGCAGGCACACGAGACCACTATTCATGCGGTTGACGCGCAGGCTGCCGCGTTGCGCCGGCTGCCTCGTCCTGCTGAGACGATGATCAACGACGAGTTGGCTGCCGATGGGATCGACGAACTCGTTCGCGGCTTCCTGCCTCGGAGCAAATCCACATTGCGTTCCCAAACGTCCTATGTCATCGAGATTCGGCCAACCGACGTCGAGCAGCGGTGGCAGGTAGCTGTCAGCGAGCAGCCACCGTCAAGCATTCAAGGAGCTGCCTGGCAACCGGACGCCGTGATCAGTGGCACGGCAGTCGAGCTGTATCTGGGACTTTGGAATCGTCACGAACATCTGTACGCCGAGGGGCGCCAGGATGTGATCGAGCAATGGCGCAGAGAGGTCCGGGTGAGCTGGTAGTGCGTCGGCGCTATCGGCTCGATGAGATTGCCTCGGTACCCGTGCGGGCGAAGATCGTCAAAGCGCGTGGCCGGGCGACGATAATTGCGCCGGCTATCAGCGCCAAGCCAACCACGGCAGTGATCGAGGCGAGCAGGTGCTGCGACCAGCTCCACAGGAATTCGACATCTGCTCCGTTAGGCAGTCTTGTGAACGGCGCGACCGCAACCCAGCCGACAAAGAACCAGCCCAGAGCGAGGAACCACTTTGGGAGGCTGCGAGGGCCGATCGTTCGCCGCTCGAGCAGACACATCGCCAGGGGGATGATCCACACAAAGTGATGCAGCCAGGAAACGGGTGAAGCCAGCAGTCCAGCTATGCCGCACAGGCTGACCGCCAGCCGGACATCACCGAGCCGGTGCCACAGCGCTGCAGCCCACACGCCGGCAACGGCGACGACAGCGGACAACGCCAGCCCGACGGCTGCGGGCTCTGGTCCGACGCCGAAGATCCGGACGATGCTGGCCATCACCGACTGATTGGTGAAGTAGATGATGCTGTGTCCGAGACCGGTGTCGCCATGCGCCAACCTGGTCCAAAACTCATACGACGCCGACGGCACGATGGCCGCGCTGGCCAAGGTCAGTACGGCGCCGGTGATGACGGCGACCCAGAATGCGCGAAACTTCCGCACCGCCAGAAGATAGATCACAAAGATCGCCGGCGTGAGCTTGATCGCCGTCGCAACGGCCGTCAACACCCCTTCGGGCAGTAGCCGCCGAGAAAACACCCGAGGACCCGGGACGAGATCCAAGACGACCAGTGCCACCAGGAAGATCCCGAGCTGTCCGAAAGCCAACGTCTGGCTCACGGGCTCTACGACGTAGACCGCGGCAACGCCTGCCAGGCTGAGCAGCCAGCCCGTCAGCCCGAAGCGATGCAGGATTGCGACAAGCGCCATTGCGCCGGCTATGGTCCAGCCAATCTGAACCACGGTTGGTGGCAGCAAGGCCAGGGGCACGGCCAAGACGGCCGCCAAGGGCGGGTAGAGGAACTGAAGCTGACCGGGAAGATCGTAAAAGTCGCCACCGGCAAGTAACACGGAACCGGCGCGCCGGTATACGTCGAGATCGACCATGATCGGACGCCATGGGACGAAGGTGCCGTCGGGAAAGGTCGTCGCACCGACGTATAGCGCAACCAGCACAGGCAGCGCACAAACGCCCAACCAGCTCGCGAGCCGGGCCCAAAACCCCTTCGGAACGGGCGGTGCGTGAAACTCGTCCAGGCTGGTTAGAGCTTCCGAGGATTTGATCGACGTGCTGGACACTAGAGCCTCGAGCCTGGGCTCGGTGGCGCTGGTGATCCAGTCGCGGACTGTGTCGGCTGGCCGCCGCCTGACTCCGTGCCCGAGGGTCCCGGCGATCCGGAAGTCGGCGATCCGGATGGGCCCGGCGACTGCGGAGACCCGGATTGAGGTGATCCTGACTGAGGTGGTCCAGACTGCGCCGAGCTCCCGGTGGGCGGCGGCGGTGACTGCGGTGGTTGATTTCGGAAGATCAAGATCGCGATGAGCACAGCCAGCGCTGCAAGCAGCAGCATCAGCAGCCAGGACACCAAGATTGTTCGCCAGCCGGCGCGGTCGAAACGGCCGGGCCAGGGCAGCGGCCACAGACGGGCCAGGCCGGGACGCACACGGTTGATCCAGTACTGCTCGTAATCGGGACCCGATGGAACACCCTGCTGGGAGAGCGTCGCGATCTCTACCGCGTCGAGGATCTGCATGGCCTGCGCCGCTGTAGTCGGCGCCCCGTCGTAGGCCAGCGCGGCCCATGGGGCGATCAGACGATCGTCAGGCGCAACAGGATCGTCCTTCCCGCCGCGATACTTGCGGCCAAGTCGTCCAGTATCTTGGCCCTGTCCACCGCGAGCGAGCACCTCGTCGATGTGCAACGCGTTGATCTCGCCCGCGAATCGGGCCCGCGCCGCCGGTTCGGCAGCGGCCCCTTCCGCGAGCAAGATCACCATTGCAGGTGTGTTGGCTGGGTCGTGCGCGGTGAAAGCGATTCCTGCCGGCGTGGCGCCAAGTCGTGCGTCAAGCCAGAACTCGTCGACCTTTGGGGGATCGTCTGGCAGCAGGGGTGTTACCGGTACGTAGGCCGGACCAAGCCCTGGGTCGTACGGCGGATTGGAGAAGCCGCCAGGGCTCGCCCACGATTCACGCGGCGGGCCGGCGGGTGGCTCCGTGTTCGACATCACTCTCCATCTCGCGGCCCGATGCGGCTGGGCCGACCGCCGCATGGTGCGGGGCACGGAGAGTCTATTCGGCCATTACAGGGCTTTTGCCCGCGATGGATGCGCCCGTGAGTCTGTGGAACAGCGCACTCGTGTAGCAGCTATGTGCTGCAAGCGTGCCGAACGGCGGGCTCCTAGGGGCTGGACAATTCAGCTCAGAATGATATTGGGCAGAGGCTAACCGAATGATATTGGGCAGAGGCTAACCGAACTCATAGCTCGGTAACAGCGTTGTCATAGCGTGCCGTTTGTGCAGGCCCCTAGCCTTGAGTCCTGCGTCTGCGAGAATGGCTTCGATGTCCGGCGAAAAGTCGCGGAGGGTCATCGTTACCGTCCGTACAGACGCTCATTGACGAGAACAGGGAGAGTGAGTGAGTAGTCCGTCGTTTGGCCAGCCTGTCGAGGAGCGCCCGTCCGCTCGGACATCGGGCAACCTCGGAAACCAGGCCGCCTCGCAGCTACTCGGGGACGCCATCGCTCAGGTTCAGCGGGTGATCGTCGGGCAGGAACACATGGTCGAGCAGCTTATGGTCGCACTGCTCGCCCAAGGGCACTGCCTCCTCGAAGGTGTGCCGGGGGTTGCCAAGACCCTGGCGGTGCGCAGTTTCGCCACCGTCGTAGGTGGTGAATTCGCTCGGATCCAGTTCACCCCGGACCTGGTCCCCTCCGACATCATCGGCACTCGCATCTACCGCGCAAGCCAAGAGAGCTTCGATGTCGAGCTCGGGCCGATCTTCGTGAACTTTCTTCTCGCTGATGAGATCAACCGCGCGCCCGCGAAGGTGCAGGCTGCGATGCTGGAGGCGATGGCTGAGAGGCAGGTCTCCATCGGGGGGACCACCTATCCCGTGCCGCAGCCCTTCATCGTGATGGCGACTCAGAACCCTATTGAGTCGGAAGGTGTCTATCCGCTGCCCGAGGCACAACGCGACCGCTTCCTGCTCAAGGTCGACGTCCCATACCCAGCCGGCAACGAAGAGTTCGAAATCCTGCGCCGAATGAGTGTCGATCCTCCAACGTCACAGCCTGTCATGAACCCGCAGATGATCCTCCAGCTGCAGCGTCAGGCCGAGGAGGTCTTCGTTCATAATCTGGTCGCCGAGTACATCGTTCGGCTCGTCTTGGCGACGCGTACGCCGGCTGAATTCAACCTGCCTGACCTCACCCCGGTCATCCAAATCGGCTGTAGCCCACGCGCCACGCTTGGCCTGGTCGCGGCGGCCCGCGCGCTGGCGCTGATCCACGGACGGGACTATGTGCTGCCGACCGATGTGCAGTCGGTCGCCAAGGATGTGATGGCGCATCGTATTGTGCTCGGCTTCGACGCTGTGGCCGACAACATCGCACCAGCTCAGGTGATCGAGCGGATCGTCGCCATGGTGCCACCGCCGACCCCCGTCTGGAACCAGCAGTCCGGCCCGAACCATCAGTCTGCGCCTGGCCGCTCAGTGCCGTCGGGCAACACGTACAGCGCGCCATCGGCGCCCTATCAACAGCCCGTGCCGAACATGCCTAACCAGCCGGACTTCCGCTAGAGGCTGACGTGTCATACCCGCCACCAGGCGGTCAGCCCATCGGCTCACCCAAGCTTCCGCAGCGTGCCGGTGCGTCCGCGAGTTATCCACCGCCCAGCGGTACTCCCGTGCAGTTTGCGGCGCCCGCCGAGAGCATGGGTGCAGTTGGCTCGGTAATCGGTGAGCCGACTCGGGCCACAATCCCGCTCAACAAGCTGGCTCCGGAGGCCGCGCTGCGCCGGCTCGAGCTCACCATCGTGCGTCGCCTCGAGGGGTTTCTGCATGGGGACCACATGGGCCTGCTACCCGGACCTGGCTCGGAGATGAGCGACGCCCGAATCTACGTCCCCGGCGAGGACGATGTGCGCAGGATTGACTGGGCGGTGACTGCGCGCACTACCGTGCCATATGTTCGCGACACGATCGCTGACCGCGAGCTGGAAGTGTGGGCACTGCTCGACGTCACTCCGTCGATGAACTGGGGCACAGAGGGTGTCACCAAGAGGGACCTCGGCATTGCGGCGGTCGCGACGATCGGCTTCCTGAGTCAGAAGATGGGCGATCGATTCGGCGGCTACATTCTGCGTCCCGACGACCTGCGCCGACTGCCTGCCAGATCCGGACGCTCTGCCCTGTACGGCCTGCTGCGCAAGATGTTGACTGCGCCGTTCGTGCCCGACCACGCCACCGGTCCAATGACGCTCGCGGCAAGTGTCGAGAAGCTATCCCGGACCCAGCGGCGTCGTGGGTTACGAGTAGTGGTATCCGATTTTCTCACCCCTGGTGATCATGAACTGGACCCGAACGTCGAACCTCCGTGGGAGCGCTCGATGCGTCGGCTTGGCGTACGCAACCAAGTCCTGGCGGTAGAGGTGGTCGACCGAAGAGAGATCGAGTTCCCCAACGTCGGTGACATGTTGATCCGTGATCCTGAGACGGATTTCGAGCGTTATGTGAACACTGGCGACTCAGATGCGCGAGCCAGAATGGATGCGGCGAGCGCGGCACAGCGGGAACGAATACGCATCTCGCTTCGTCGTGCAGGTGTCGGGCACATTCAGTTGCGGACCGACCGGGATTGGGTGCAAGACATTGCTCGGTTCGTACTCGCATACCGTCGCGTGGCGAGCATGCTGCACGCCCCGCCTCAGGGAGTGACGAAATGAATTCCGCGCTGCTGCCGCAGCAGGTGATTCCGCAGCTCGCGTTCCTGTCGCCGGAGCGGCTGCTGATCTTGCTCATCATCCCGGTGCTGATCCTCGCCTACATCTTCGCCAGCCTCCGGAAGAACCGGCGTGGTATGCGTTTCACCAACACCTCGATGCTCGACGTGGTCGTGCCTAAGCAGTCGCAGTGGCGGCGTCATCTCGCGGTGGCCCTGTCACTGCTGAGTCTGATCACTCTTACTGCGGCCTTCGCACGGCCGAAGACCCAGATCGATGTGCCTCGCGAGCGCGCCACAGTCGTGGTGGTGATCGATGCCTCGCTGTCGATGCAAGCGACTGACGTCAGACCGACCCGGCTCGACGCTGCCAAGCAGGCGGCGATCGACTTCGTGAAAAAGCTGCCTGAGAAGTACAACGTCTCGGTGGTCTCGATGGCCGGAGCGGCATCGATTCTGGTGCCGCCAACCACTGCTCATGTCACCGTGGAAAACGCGATCAACAGCATCCAGCTCCAGGAGTCGACAGCGATCGGTGAGGGAATTGCTACCGCACTGCGGGCGCTGCAGCAGGCTCCCAAGGACAAGGACGACCCGAACTCCATTGCCCCTGGCGCCATCGTGATGCTCAGCGACGGCTCGAACACGACAGGCCGAGCGCCGCTGCAAGCGGCAGCGGAGGCGCGGACAGCCAAAGTGCCGATCTACACGATCGCGTACGGCACAGAGAACGGTTTCGTCGATCTCGATGGCAAGCGGGAACCGGTACCGGTCAATCACGACGAAATGAGGCAGATCGCTGCGGCTACCAATGGGGAGTACTTTGCAGCGGCCACTGCCGATCAGCTGAAGAACGTGTACCAGAACATCGGATCCGATATCGGCTACGAGAAGGCGGACCGGGAAGTGACGGCCCGCTTTGCTGGTTACGGATTGGCATTGGCCGTGCTCGCAGCCTTGGGTGCAATCTCTCTCGGAGCAAAATGGCCGTGATGATTCGTGTACCCCGGCTCTTTCCGAAAGTGGTCGAAGACGACAACAAATCCCGCCGGATTTGTGTCGTTGGTGACCACTTTCCCGAGAAGGGGTGCTGCGGATGATTCCATTGCTCTCCTTCCTTGCGCCGGCCCGGCTGTGGTTGCTGCTGCTGATCCCGTTGCTGGTTCTGCTGTACCTGTGGATGGTGCAGCGCAAGCGGAACCGCAGCAGGCAAGTCAGCAAGACGATGTTCGACCTGGTCATCCCGCGGGACCGTACCTGGCTGCGGCATCTCGCGGTCGGTTTGTCGATCCTCAGCCTGCTGACCTTGACAGTGGCCTTCGCCAAGCCGAAAGATCAGGTTTCGGTGCCGCGGGAGCGGGCGACAATCGTGGTGACAATCGACGTGTCGCTGTCCATGGAGGCCAAGGATGTCGATCCCAACCGACTGGACGCAGCGAAGGCAGCAGCCGAGCAGTTTGTGACATCCCTGCCGCCTAAGTTCAACGTCGCACTGGTGACGTTCGCCGGTACGGCGACGACTCTAGTGCCGCCGACCCTCGATCGGGGATCGGTGACAGCGGCGATCCGTTCCTTACGTCCGCAAGCTTCGACCGCAATCGGTGAGGGCATCTTCACCTCACTCGCTGCCCTGGCACAGGTGCCGCCCGACCCGGACAACCCGAAGGTTGTGCCGCCGGCTCGCATCGTCCTACTGAGTGACGGCAAGACCCAGGTGGGGCGACCGTCGGATCAGGCCGCGATGGCTGCCAGGGCTCAGTCAGTCCCGATCTACACGATCGCGTACGGAACCCCTGACGGTTACATCGACATCGGCGGTCGAAGGGAGCCAGTTCCGGTCGATCGCGCCGAATTGGCACGCGTCTCCAAGATCTCTGGCGGCGAGGCATATACGGCGTCGTCGGCGGGCGAGCTCAAAGAGGTCTACAAGGACATCGGCAGTTCGGTGGGCAAGGAAAAGGTAGACCGAGAAGTCACCTCGCGCTACGCCGGCTTCGGGCTCGGCTTCGCGATTTTGGCTGCGCTCGGGATGATCTCGCTCGGTGCTCGCTGGCCATAAGGCGTCGACCTCGGATAACTCGCCATCGCAGAGCTCTCGTGAGACTAAGGTGCAGGCATGGTGAACGTGGCGGAAAATCTTGCCGCGGTGGAGGCACGGATCAAGGCAGCGTGTACGCGGGTCGGGCGTGACCCGAGTGAAGTCCGGTTACTACCGGTCAGCAAGAACCAGGGGATGGAGCTGGTCGCTGAGGCCTACGAAGCTGGTGTTCGGCTCCTCGCAGAAAACAGGGTTCAGGAGGCGGCCGAGAAGGCGAAGCACTTCGCTGATCGTCCTGACCTCCGGTGGGCGATTATCGGCCATCTGCAAACCAACAAGGTCAGGCAAGTCGCGGCCATCGCGTCGGAGTTCCACGCGCTGAGCAGCATCAGGGTGGCTGCCGCTCTTCAGCAGGCGCTGGACGAGCAGGGCCGCAGCCTCGACGTCTTCCTGCAAGTCAACTCGTCCGGCGAATCCCAGAAATTCGGGCTGCCACCCGATGAGGTGGAGCCATTCGCTATTGCGCTCAAAGCGTACGGGGCATTACAGGTTCGCGGGCTCATGACCTTGGCGGTCTTATCAGATGATCAACGAGAGATCCGCGCCTGCTTCGAACGCATGCGCAAGCTACAACGGCAGCTTCGCGCTAGCGAGGATGTCGCCGGTAGTTATGAAGAGTTGTCCATGGGCATGTCTGGTGATCTTGAGCTCGCCATCGAATATGGGGCGACGACTGTGAGGGTCGGTCAGGCGATCTTCGGCCCGCGGCCTTCGCCTGACACCTACTGGTTGCGCACCTAGTGCCATCTCGGTGCATTGAGCTTGCTGGGTGTGTGCCCTGAGCCTGTCGAAGGGCATTTGACCATTCCGACCGCCCTCGCGCACGTAAGGTCGGATTGTGCGCAGGCTGACGACTGCTGCGGTGGGTAGCGCCGTCTTCTTCGTAGTCGCTCCGGGCGTCGTGGCTGGACTCGTGCCCTGGCTTATCAGCGGCTGGGATGTGCGTTGGTCAATGTCGGGACTCGGAGTCGGCGTGATGACTCTGGGCGTTGCCCTCCTAGCGGTGGCGGTCCTGGTGCTGATCCGCAACTTTGTCCGTTTCGTCGTCGAGGGTCGCGGTACTCCCTCGCCGGTCATGCAAACCGAACGTCTCATAGTCGGTGGTGACTATCGCTTTGTGCGCAACCCGATGTACCTAGGCGTGATTGGAGCGATTCTCGGCCAGGCAATGATCTTCGGCTCTTTCGCCTTGGTGCTGTACGGGCTTGCCGTCTGGGCGGCGATGGCGACATTTGTCCGGTGGTACGAGGAGCCGCTGCTTCAGAACCTTTACGGTGATGAATACGAACGCTATCGCCACGGGGTCCGAGCCTGGGTGCCGAGGCTACGTCCGTGGCAATGACATTGCGACGCTCCGCGTCGCGCGGATCGCGCTCGTGATCCGCTGACGTCGTCCTCGCTCGGAGACGGAGAAGCG
>DASRJV010000047.1:0-4094 GCA_035649295.1 Propionibacteriaceae bacterium | reverse complement strand
GAGACAAGATGTGAGCCACGACTCGAATGGCTGAAGGCTTCTCCGGGTGGCATGTCCCGGCCAACGGTCAGAAATTTGCGGTATTGGATCGGTCCGCTGCTCGAAGACATGGTCGACCGTGTGCGCAGGCACGGTTACCTCATCGGGTGGAAAGCCGGCCGTCATGGACATCAGTTGACGCAGCGTGATCGACTTTCCTCGGCCGTCAGATACTTCTGGTAACGAGGCAAGAGCTCGAGCAAGGTCGCAGAGTGGAGCGCTGTGGAGTGTTTGAGTGGCGTCAGCCCTAGACCGCGGCCTGTTGCAGATTGGCGAGGATGTCGTCCACCGTTTCTTCGGGCGTTTGCGTACTGCAGTCAAGCCAGTAGCCGATCTGCGCCGTCTCGCGGCGCAGCATCTCGTCGAGGGCGCCAGCCGACAAATGGACGTATCCGTTCTTGGTGCGTTGCTCCTCTCGCCAGTCGAAGGCAGACAGGCTGGGGGAGAGGACAACGAGATAGCGCTCAGGCGAGGCGATGCGCTTGACGAAGTCGGCGAGATCTTTGCCCAAGATCACATCTTGAACGATGGCGTCGAAGCCGTCCTCAGCGCAACGGTCAGCAGCCATTGCCGCCAGGTCATAGCGCAGATTGAGCTGTGCCAGCGCATCTGGGCTCGGGTTTGGTGTCATATCTGCGCGGCCGCTCACCACCATCCTCCGGAACACATCACCGTGGATGTGAACCGACTTGGGCAACCGAATTGCCAACAGGTCCGCCACCGGTGACTTTCCAGCTGCCATCGCGCCGGTGATCACGATGACTCTGCCCCGAGCAGACATCACAAAGGAAGTCTGTGGTGTCGCAGGCGCAAGAGCCAGCATTGACATTGCTTTTCGGTGAGTGTCGTCCGACTGGACCACTTAGTCGCCCTGATTCTCCTACTCAGCAGGCAGATTGGCGGGTCGCCGGCGCGCGGCCCTATTGATCTTGCTGGGTCCAGGATAGATTCCGCACTCACGTATCAAGATGGAGCTTGGATCCGCAGTAGCGGACTAGAATCTCCTGCTATGCCGCATTATCGGATTTCGCAGGCCGCCTCGGTGCTCGGAGTCTCGGACGACACCGTACGACGCTGGATCGAGTCCGGCCGGCTGAGTTCTAGCAGCGCTAGCGGTCCGACCACGATCGACGGGGCCGAGCTTGCCGCACGCGCCCAAGAGATCGCCACGGCACCAGAGCTTGGCACGCCGGTTGCGGAGAGTGCCCGAAATCGCTTCACCGGTCTGGTAACGCGTGTGATCAAGGACTCCGTCATGGCTCAGGTGGATCTGCAGTGCGGCCCATTCCGTGTCGTGTCGCTGATGTCAGCTGAGGCAGCAACTGAACTCCAGCTCGAACCCGGCGCGCTCGCTGTGGCCTCGGTCAAGTCCACTCATGTCGTCGTAGAGGTACCTGCAGATCTATGAATACAGCACCCGTACGAAAAGCCAACAGACCTCTGTTGCTGGCCGCTCTTGTCGCCGTCCTGGGACTTCTGATCTCGGCGTGTGGTGCACAGTCCCAGCCGGCAGCGCCGTCCCCCAGTCCAGAGGCCTCATCAAGCGGCGGAGGCATTACTGTTCTCGCGGCTGCCTCCCTTACGCAGGCGTTCAACCAGATCGGCAAGGACTTCGAGGCCAAGAATCCGGGCAGCAAGGTCACGTTCAGCTTTGGATCAAGCGCGACGCTGGCAGCCCAGATCGTGCAGGGCGCCCCGGCCGACGTCTTCGCTGCCGCCAGTCCAGCAACGATGAATACCGTCACCGCAGCCAGTGCCGCGAATACGCCCAAGGACTTTGCATCCAACACGCTCGAGATCGCCGTGCCGAAGGGCAATCCGCACAAGATCACGGGATTGCAGGACTTCGCCGATGAGAGCAGGAGGATCGCTCTTTGCGCGCCCCAGGTTCCGTGTGGTGCAGCAGCGGTCAAGGTCTTTGCAGAGGCGAAGATCGTGCCTAAGCCAGACACCTTGGAGCAGGACGTGAAGGCGACCCTGCAAAAAGTTGCATCGGACGAAGTCGACGCTGCGTTTGTCTACAAGACCGACGTATTGTCCGCGGGCGACCAGGTCGACGGGATTGAATTCCCCGAGGCTCAGCAGGCCATCAATGTCTATCCCATCGCCACTTTGCAGGAGTCGAAGAACCCTGCGTTAGCGCAAGCCTTCGTCGACTACGTCCTCTCGCCGGAGGGCCAGACAGTGCTGGCCAAGGCAGGCTTTGCCCAGCCCTGATTCTGAGCCAACTCCGGTCGGCGTTGAGCCGGATACGAACGGCACCACTCGTACCCGTGTCAACGGCAAACCGTGGCAAAGCCGCATCCCGCTGCTCCTGGCTGCGCCGGCCGCCGTGGCATTGCTGTTCTTGGTCCTGCCCCTTGTAGGGCTCGTGATCCGTGCTCCCTGGGCCGACGCCGCAGCCGTGCTTACCAGCGCAGGCGCGTTGCAAGCACTGAAGCTATCCATGATCACTGCGACCATCTCTGTGATCATCGTGGTGATCATCGGTGTCCCACTTGCCTGGGTACTGGCTCGGCCTGGATTGCGTGGAGCCTCGCTACTGCGCGCGTTGATCACGATCCCCTTGGTACTGCCGCCCGTCGTGGGCGGTGTCGCCTTGTTCACTGTGCTGGGGCGATCGGGACTGTTCGGTCGACCGCTGTATGAGCTCACTGGTTTTGCATTTCCCTTTACCTCATATGCGGTGATCCTGGCACAGGTTTTCGTCGCTTTACCGTTCCTGGTGCTGTCTGTGGAGGGCGCGCTGCGCGCTTCTGATCGCCGCTACGAGGAGGCAGCCTCGACTCTTGGGGCGCGGCCGGTGACAGTCTTTCGCCGCATCACCCTGCCGCTGATAGGACCCGGCATCGCGGCCGGTGCCGTCCTCGCCTGGGCTCGTGCGCTCGGCGAGTTCGGCGCGACAATCACATTCGCCGGCAACTTCCCGGGCACCACCCGCACCATGCCGCTAGAGGTCTATCTTGCGCTCGAGACCGATCCCGGCTCTGCTCTGCTGCTTTCGGTGTTATTGCTTGGGGTCTCGGTCGCGGTCCTAGTCATGCTTCGGGAGCGTTGGGTGAGCAGGTGGTAGCCGAGCTGTACGCGGATCTCGGCGTTCGCCGCGGCGACTTCACCCTGGACCTTGAGCTCGAGATCGGGACGGGTGAGGTAGTCGCCCTACTCGGCCCGAATGGAGCCGGCAAATCCACCGCGCTGCGGGCACTGGCTGGACTGCTTCGGATCACATCCGGGCAGATCACAGTCAATGGGCGGGTCGTGGCCGATGCAACATCCGGGGTCCATCGAGCTCCGCACGAGAGGCCCATCGGGGTGGTCTTCCAGGACTATCTGCTTTTCCCGCACCTCACCGTGCTTGACAACGTCGCCTTCGGGCCGCTCGTGCAAGGATCTGACAAGTCGGAGGCTCGGCGACGGGCCGCACTACTGCTGGCTCGCGTCGGCATCGCCGACCTAGCAAAATCGAAGCCGCCGGCCATCTCGGGAGGTCAGGCTCAGCGGGTGGCGCTGGCCCGCGCACTCGCGACCGAGCCCCGGCTACTCCTGCTGGATGAGCCGCTCGCCGCTCTCGATGCCAAGACCCGCCTGTTGGTACGTGCCGAGGTGCGGCGCCACCTGGGCGATTTCCCCGGCGCGACACTTCTGGTAACGCACGACCCGATTGATGCAGCTGTCCTCGCGGATCGGCTGGTGGTCATCGAGCACGGCAAGGTCGTACAGCAGGGCCTGCCGCAGGAGGTTGCACGCCGCCCGCGTACCGACTACGTGGCGAGACTCGTCGGTCTCAACTTGCTGGCCGGACGCGGCCACGGCCATCGGGTGCTGCTGCCGTCCGGAGGATCGGTGGAGCTGGCGGAGTCAACGTTCGGCGATGTGTACGTGGCTTTCCGCCCAGCCGCGGTGTCGCTCTTCGTGCACCGTCCTGATGGTTCCCCGCGCAATCTGTGGGCCGGTCGTATCGCCGCGCTCGAGCCGCACGGCGAAGGCGTGCGCGTGGAGATCGCTGACGCTCCCGACCGTAGGTCCAGCATCTTGGCCGAGATCACTCCATCAGC
>DASRJV010000046.1:0-3591 GCA_035649295.1 Propionibacteriaceae bacterium | reverse complement strand
GGCGGCCGGGCCGATTCGCCTCCTTCGTCGCTCGCCATGTGCGCGAGCTTTTCACCAAAGTCAGCCGCGAGCTCCTGCAGTCGGCGAACCAACCGCCCGTCATAGTGTCAGTGGCAGTCAGGAAGATGCGGTTCATGACATCTACATCGGACACGAGCGCTGAGGCTGAAGCTGCGACCTCGGCAACGTCTCGCCCTAGCATCAGCTTGGCTAGCGTGGTGTTGGACACCGACGATCCGCCCCGGCTGGCCGAGTTCTACACGACCTTGCTCGGCTGGCAGGTTGAGGAAACTGAGGATGACTGGATCACCATCGGCGGTGACTCAGGCGCCAAGATCGCTTTCCAGCTGGCGCTCAATCACAAGCCGCCGACTTGGCCGGACAATGCGGTGCCACAACAGTTCCATCTCGATCTTCGGGTGGACAATCTAGATGCCGCCGCGACCTATGCAGAATCCATCGGCGCGCAACGAGCGGCCAGTGGCGACCACAGCCCCAACTGGATCGTCTTTCTCGACCCGAGCGGCCACCCGTTCTGTCTGTGCGCCTAACAAGTCGCGGCGCCTCTAGAGTGAGGCTATGACGAAGTGGGAGTACGTAACGGTGCCGCTGCTGGTGCATGCGACCAAGCAGATCCTGGATAACTGGGGACAGGACGGATGGGAGCTCGTGCAAGTGGTGCCGGGCCTCAATCCTGAAAACCTCGTCGCCTACCTCAAGCGTCCGATGCCGGCTCCCGGAGGCGGTGCGTGACACTGCCGTCGCAACGTCTCGCCGATCTTGGCCTGAGCCTGCCGGCGGTACCTGCGCCAGTTGCCGCGTACGTGCCCGCTGTGCGGTTTGAGGATGTTGTCTATACGGCTGGCCAGCTGCCGCTGGTGAATGGCACCCTACGAGCCGTTGGAAAGGTGGGCGCCGAAGTCTCTGTGGACGAGGCGGTCGACTGTGCTCGAATCGCCGCGCTCAATGGAATGGCGGCGGTGGCGGACCTGACTGGCGATCTCGATGTGATCAGGCGGATCGTCAAGGTCGTGGTGTACGTGGCCGGTACGTCCGGATTCACTGATCAGCCGATCGTGGCAAATGGCGCGAGCCAGCTGCTAGGCGACGTCTTTGGCGAAGCGGGCCGGCATGCACGAAGCGCAGTTGGCGTCGCGGCGCTACCACTTGACGCACCTGTTGAGGTAGAGCTCCTGGTCAGTGTCGGCTCCACGCCGACGATTGTGCCGCTGTGACTTGTTC
Organism: Propionibacteriaceae bacterium; assembly: GCA_035649295.1. GTDB lineage: Bacteria > Actinomycetota > Actinomycetes > Propionibacteriales > Propionibacteriaceae > Microlunatus. The sequence goes on along the minus strand of DASRJV010000046.1, from coordinate 2,349 downwards.
CTTATGCCGTTGCACTCCTACGACGTCCTGAAGCGGCTGGCGCCACAGGTGCCGGCTGGCATGGTACAGCGGGCTGATCAGTGGAGGCAGGACTCGGTACCGAGTCCTGCCTCCCCTGCGGCCAGCGTGATCTTGCTGCGCGACGGCAAGGCTGGACTTGAGACCTATCTATTGCACCGACATGCACGAATGGCGTTTGCGCCCTCCGTGGCGGTCTTTCCTGGGGGTCGCGTTGACTCGGCCGACGCTTTCGGCGACTGCGATCCTGTCCGATGCTGTGCGGTTCGTGAAACGGCCGAAGAGACCGGTGTCGTGCTGATTGAGGCAGACCTCCATCCCTGGGCGCACTGGATCACGCCGGAGATAGAGCCTCGCCGTTATGACACGAGGTTCTTTGTTGCAAAGATGCCCGCCGATCAAGATGCGTCGGACATCTCCGGTGAAACTGATCATGCTGAATGGGCAACACCGGTTGAGGCTCTGGCCGCCGAACGCGCCGGACAGATCAGGATGCTGCCACCTACGATGTCGATCTTGATCGAGCTCGCTGATCTTCCAACGGTGGCTGAAGTGATCAATAACGCGTCGGGTCGCCAGATCGAGCCGGTGCTGCCGATCTTGGTGAAAGCCGGAAGCGGCTGGGAGTTTCGCTATCCACAGGTTCGCCCTCGGTAGCCATCGACATGCGAGGTCTTGAGGGCGTGCCATATGTGCAGCTGATCCGAGCACCGAATCCCGGCCCGATGACCCTGGACGGAACCAACACCTGGGTGATCACCGACCCCGACGAGGGTGCCGTGGTGGTCGATCCAGGTCCGGCGATTGAGGATCACCTAGCGGCGATCGTGGCGGCTTGCGCTGCACGGCTCGTCACGATTGTCCTCACACACCGGCATCTTGATCACTCCGAAGGCGCAGCGATGCTCGCCGAGCAGGCTGGCTGCGACGTCCGGGCGGCGGATCCGCACTTCCGCATCGGCCGGTATGGCCTCGACGGGGGACAGCTGATCACTGTGGGCGCGCTGCGCATTGAAGTTCTTGAGACGCCCGGTCACACCAGCGACTCGCGTTCCTTGCTGCTGTCTGGACCGGACGGGGTCAACCGATTGATCACCGGTGACATGGTGCTCGGCCGCGGCACGACGGTGATCACCCACCCGGATGGAGACCTCGGGGCATACTTCGACTCGCTCGATCTACTCGAGCGGTTGGTCGAGACCCGCGAAGTAGTCGAGCTGTTGCCCGGTCACGGTCCGACTGTGACCGACCCGCTGCCATGGCTGTCGTTCTATCGCCGTCACCGGCGCGAGCGTCTCGATGAGATCCGGGCCGCTCTCGCGGCGGGGGATCGCACGCCCAGCGAGATCGTGGCTCGGGTGTACGCCGAGGTCGATCGCAGCGTGTGGCCCGCAGCCGAGCAGTCAGTCAGGGCCCAACTGGACTATTTGCAACAGCACCGGTAGGTGAACGCTCAGCGGGCTCATTCCCACCTCACAGGGTGCTCATAGGGTGCCGCGCCACTGTCGAAGCCATGAACGAGAACCAGCAGCCCGGAATCCCAGACTTCACACCACACGGTCAGCCCTCACGCCCCAATGAGGAGTCGACAGTCGTCCTGCCGAACGCTCCCTACGGCAGCTACACCGGAGCTGACTTTCCCGCTCCGGCGGGTGTTCCTCCGCTGAACACGAATCCTGCACCCCGGACAGTGATCGAGCGGCCGAAGCGCAGAACCGGCACGTTGCTTGCTGCCGCGGGCCTCGCGGCAGTACTGGGCGCCGGTGCTGGCATCGGCTCGTACGCCTTTCTTGTCAACGACGGCAGCGTCTCACCGGTCACCATTACGAGCGGGGCGGCGCCGCAGAGCCCCGCAATCAATGGCACTGTTACCGCCGCCGCCGCAAAGATCGAGCCATCGCTGGTGACGATCGCCGTCCAATCAGGTGGCAGCGGCGGAATCGGTAGCGGCGTGGTGCTGGACAAGGATGGCCACATCCTCACCAACAACCACGTGATTGCTGCCGCCGCCCAGGGGGGCGAAATTTCGGTAACCTTCCACAACGGCACGACAGCTACGGCCAAGATCATTGGAACCTCGGAATCAAATGACCTGGCAGTGATCAAGGTCGACGGCGTGAACGATCTGAACCCGGCCACTTTCGCGAAGTCAAGCGAACTCACGGTGGGTCAGACTGTGGTTGCCGCAGGCGCGCCGCTCGGACTAGCTGAGTCGGTGACGAGTGGCATCGTGTCCAACACGGCACGGCCGGTTCGTTCAGGTAATAACAACGACGCTGTCTACTTGGCGGTGCAAACCGACGCTGCGATCAACCCGGGCAACTCTGGGGG
>DASRJV010000045.1:0-3274 GCA_035649295.1 Propionibacteriaceae bacterium | reverse complement strand
CACCCCACCACCGCCACTCACCAGGCTGCATCGACAGGCGCTTCACTCCGGAATTAGTGGACACGCTCGGTTATCCCAGCGCTGCGCAGCGGCGGTGAGCCGGCACACCAACTCTTCGACATGGATTTGATCATCCCTCAGTCCTGCGTACGCATGTCCGAGTAGCCGGTTCCAGAGTCGACACCAAGCCAGAAACATGAGAGAACCATGAGAGGCCAACTGCATTCTCGCCCTCTCACGCTGGACGGCGCGGCGCTAAGACCTGCAGAATTTTGACACCGGAACCACACAACGTGCCGCGGCCAGAGGGAGCCCAGCGTGAATCCCACTTCCGGGCAGCCGTTCGTCCGCCTCGAGGCCATATCGAAGTCGTACGGCAGCGGCTCCTCGAAGCTTGAGGTGCTGGACGGGCTCGACCTGGACTTGCCCCAGGGTGAGACCACGAGTCTCGTCGGACGATCCGGAACAGGAAAGTCAACCCTGCTCGCACTGATCGCTGGACTCATGCGTCCCGATGCCGGACGTGTCTATATCGGCGGACAGCAGATGGACAAGCTCGATGACGACGCCCGTGCTGGCCTGCGCGCCGAACGGATCGGCTTCGTGCTCCAGTCCGACAACCTGATCCCATTCCTGACCGCGGTCGAGAACGTCGAGGTGGCGATTGGCTTCGCCTCGAGCCGCCGCCCAACCGCGCGGGCCCGAGAACTCTTGTCCGAACTCGGGCTCGCACACCGGATGGATCATCTTCCGCGGCAACTGTCCGGTGGTGAGTCGCAACGAGTGGCAGTGGCGGTGGCACTCGCCAACGAACCGGACCTGCTGCTCGGCGATGAGGTGGTGGGCCAGCTCGACACGAGCACAGCCGCCGATGTCATGGAGATGATCTTCACGGCGTCCCGAGATCGCAATCTCACCGTCTTGTACGTGACCCACGACGAGGAGCTGGCTCGTCGGGCCCATCATTCGCTGCGCCTCGCCGACCGCAAGGTCGTTCCGGGATGAGCATTGACGCTTCCATCACGGTGGATTCGGTGGTCGTTGAGCACCAGACCTCGAGTGGTCCGATACGGGCACTCGATGGGGTCTCCTTCATCGTCGGCCGCGGGTCGAGCGTAGCCATCACCGGACCCAGCGGTGGTGGCAAGTCGACGCTGCTCGGAGTGATCGGAGGCCTCGCCAAGCCCACTTCAGGCAGCGTGCGGATCGGCGATTCGGAGATCTCGGAACTCTCTGAGAATGATCGATCCGATTTTCGCCGCAGCCACGTTGGCTTCGTCTACCAGGCAGACAATCTGCTCCCTTTCCTTACTCTGCTGGAGAACGTGGGTCTGCAGCTAGCGCTGGATGGCGAGTCGTCGGGGACCGGCAAATCGCTCGCCGCGCTCGCCAGCCTGGGCCTGGCGGGTCTGGCCTACCGACTTCCCGACCATCTGTCGGGCGGGCAGCGGCAGCGGGCAGCCGTTGCTCGAGCGATCGTCCATCAGCCGGCGATCATTCTGGCTGATGAGCCGACCGGTGCCCTCGATACAGCCAATGCTGTCGGCGTGATCGATCTACTGCTGGAGATGCAGCGCGAGATCGGCGCGACGTTGATCATGGTGACCCACGACCGGGATGCCGCCCGCCGGCTGGATCTGCAGATTCATCTGCAAGACGGGCGACTCTCATGATCGGCCGCTATGTCTGGCGTGATCTACGCCGCAACCCGAGACGCACCCTGACGGCGCTGGCCGGGATGACGCTCGGGATCGGTCTGTTCTCGGCGGTCTTGTTCTTCATCGACGGCTCCTCCGCGACCATGACAGCGCGGGCGATTGCTCCCATCCCGATCGACATGCAACGCGTCCTGGCAGATCCGCTCGGCAACAAAGTACGCCTGACCGAGGAGATCACGCCGTCGGAGCTCCAGCCGGGTCAGCGCGGACGTGTCACGCTCGTCCTGACGAACAACAGCTCACATCCCGCCAATGAGGTCGTCATCAGAGCCGAACCTCCCCCTCCGTTGAGTTACGTCCGCAACACGATGACCATCGACGGCTCTCGAACGCCCGATCCCGGCGGTGAATTTCCACTGGCACAGGGAGAGGGCAATTTCGGCCTCAACCTCGGCACTGTGCCGCCCAAGTCCGCCGTCACGCTGGCGTACGACGTGACAGCGGACGCGGCCGTTGAATCTGTTCCCTCGCTGGGGCCCAGCGCGAGCTTCTCGAGCCGTGAGATCGGCGTGCCCGTCAAGGCCAACACATCCGAACCGCTGAGCCTTGACGAGCTGACCCGGCGGATCGGCCAGATCCCAGGTGTAGCCAGAGCAGAGCCGCTGTCGCTCGTCGATCTCGACCCCGGCTCACTCTCCGCCGGTCCGAAGCGACCCCAAGAGGCGGCCCGCGTCTTCGGCCTGGACAAGCGATACCTGGAGCAGGATCCGTCCATCCGGATCGTCGAGGGCTCCTTCGAACCCGGTGCCGGACTGCTCAGCGCTGAGGCGGCACGGGCGCTGTCAATCGGACCCGGTGGTGTGGTGCAGCTCCGGGTGCCGGGCATGAGCCAGCCCCTCAGCGTACGCATCAGCGGCATCACCGACGTATCGCAGGCGAAGTCCCTGTTCTACAGCCGAGAGGGAAAGCAACTCGAGCAGTTCGTCTATGTCCGGAACTCATTGATCGTCGGGCCCGATGTGTTCGGAAAGACGATCATCCCGGCCTTTCAGAACGTGACGACAGCTCCGGGCACCGTACTTCGGAGCCAACCGATACTCGAGGTCGACGTCTTTATGGAGCGCGAGCCGCTCGACGCCGATCCCGCAACGGCCCTGTCCCAGACCAAGGCGGTCGCCGATGCCGTCAACACTGTCGCGCCCGGGCAGGACGTCTTGATCGACAACGTCTCCAATGCCCTGCAGGTTGCCAGCGATGACGCCCGAACGGCCAAGCGGATGTTCGTCTTCCTCGGACTTCCCGGTGCTCTGCTGGCCGCCATCCTCACTGGGTACGCGGGCGGGGTGCTGGCCAGTGCGCTGCGTCGCGAGCAGGCGATCTTGCGGATCCGCGGCGCCAACCGGCGTCACCTGCTTCGCATGCATGCGCTACGAACCCTCGCGCTCGCCGCGGTCGGATCGGTGCTCGGTGTGGCGTTGGGTCTTGTCTCTACTGCTGTGGTGCTGTCCGCCGATGCTCTGGCCAGCGCATCCCCGGTCAGCCTTCTGGTGTCGGCATTGCTTGGTGCCGGCGCCGGATTTCTCGCCACTGGCGTCGCGCTGTACGCCGCTGGGCGA
>DASRJV010000044.1:0-3193 GCA_035649295.1 Propionibacteriaceae bacterium | reverse complement strand
TTCAGCCCCTCGATCTTCGCTGGTGGCGAGACCTTTGCCAGCAAGATCGCCAACAATGCTGCCGAGTTCGACAGCCCGTCCAAGACGGGGGCCTACATTGCGGCTGGCCTGGTGCTCTTCGTGGTCACATTCGCGGTGAACGCAATGGCCCGGATCATCGCCGAGCGGGGGGGAGCGAAGTCATGAGCGCCGCGACCACCACTGACGCCCAGGTGTCCTTCCGGCGCCCGAGCGGGGTACGCACCACCAAGAACGCCATCGCAACGGTCTACGTATTCCTCGCCACAGCGCTTGCAGTCATCCCGCTGGCCTGGGTGCTCTACACCGTGATCAGCAAGGGCATCCGCCTCGTTCTCACCCAAGAATGGTGGCTACAAAGCCAGCGCGGCATCACGCCGCGCCGAGAAGGCGGCGGCGCCTACCACGCAATCGTCGGTACTGTCGAGATGGCCTTGATCTGTGCTGCGATCGCGGTTCCGATAGGTATCTTGGGCGCAATCTTTCTGATCGAGTACGCCAAGGGCACCAAGGTCGCACGCGCCGTGAGCTTCACGGTTGACATCCTCAGCGGGATCCCCTCGATCGTCGCCGCGCTTTTCATCTACGCGCTGTTCATCACGATCTTCGGGTTGGGCCGCTCCGCAGTCGCGGTGTCCTTGGCCCTGGTACTGCTGATGCTGCCCGTGGTACTTCGATCGACCGAGGAGATGCTCAAACTGGTGCCGAATGAGCTGCGTGAGGCTTCCTACGCGCTCGGTGTGCCGAAGTGGAAAACCATCCTGAGGGTGGTCATTCCAACCGCATTCGCCGGCATCATGACCGGGATCATGCTTGGCCTGGCGCGTGTGATGGGCGAGACAGCGCCGCTGCTGATCTTGGTCTCGTACGCGGTCGGCATCAACTTCTCGCCCACCAGCGACACCATGGGTGCGCTCCCAACGATGATTAACTCCGGGCGGGATCAGGCGCCCCAGCTACCTGGCTACGAACGAGTCTGGGCTGCCGCCCTGACCCTGATCCTGATCTCGATGTTGCTCAACCTGCTGGCGCGCTTCATCGCCCGGGCCAGCAAGCTGAAGGAGAAATAACCATGGCCAAGCGAATCGACGTGCGGAATGTGGACATCTACTACGGCGGCTTCCACGCGGTGGAGGGCGTCTCGATGACGGTGGAGCCGCGCACCGTGACGGCCTTCATCGGCCCATCGGGATGCGGAAAGTCCACGCTGCTGCGGACTTTGAACCGGATGCACGAAGTGATCCCGGGCGCACACGTCAAGGGCAGTGTGCAACTCGACGGCACCGAGCTGTACGGGCAGGGCATCGATCCCGTCGCGGTGCGCCGCGTTGTCGGCATGGTGTTCCAGCGACCCAACCCGTTCCCTTCGATGTCGATCTACGACAATGTCGCCGCAGGCCTGCGGCTGAACGGAGTGAAGAACAAGAAGATCTTGGACGACGCCGTCGAACGCTCGCTGATGTCGGCCAACCTGTGGAATGAGGTCAAGGACCGCCTGGGGAAGGCCGGCATTGGCCTTTCCGGCGGGCAGCAGCAGCGACTCTGCATCGCCCGGGCCATCGCCGTCGAGCCTCAGGTGCTGCTGATGGACGAGCCGTGTTCCGCACTCGATCCGATCTCCACTCTTGCCATTGAGGACTTGATCGGTGAGCTCCAGGAGCAGTACACAGTGGTGATCGTCACGCACAACATGCAGCAGGCTGCTCGAGTCAGCGATCAGACCGCATTCTTCAACCTCGCCGCCCAAGGGAAGCCGGGCAAGCTCATCGAGATCGGCCCCACCGAAAAGATCTTCTCCAACCCTGACGAGAAGGCCACCGAGGACTACATCACCGGACGCTTTGGTTAGGTCAATCAGCCTGCTCGTTCGCGAGCGTCTGGTGGAGCGTGCCTGGGCGCGAGCGAACAATCAACACTGTGTGTCTGATAACGACTAGCTTTGTCAATCTGTGGTTGTCCTCTTTGCAACATAGACTCGCCCCGTGAGTGCGAACCCGGGGTGGTATCCCGATCCGGGCGGTGGACAGGGTCTGTATCGCTACTGGGACGGCAAGGCCTGGTCGGCGGCAACTTCGCCCAATCCAAGCGCGCCCCCACCATCACAAGGTCTGGTAGGCGCCGCTACGCCGCAGCAGGGTGGCCAGTCTTACGCGCAGGGCGGCCAGCCCTACGGGCAGGGTGCACAGCCCGCCTACGGCCAGTCGCCGTACGGCCAGGACTACGGCAGCAGCGCGTACGCGGACTACCAGGAATTAGAGAAGAAGAAGTCGCCGGTCGGTTGGTGGATCGCCGGAGCGGCCTTGGTGATCGGCATCATCATCGTTGCCGTCATTGCCATCCGTGCCGTGACCGGCGGCGAGACCGGAACCACCGGCGGGCCGGTCGCGCAGCCGTCGCAGGACGCGTGTCCGGCGGAGGTCACCCCGAGCGCTGAACCTTCTCCTAGTCATCCGGCCGATGGGCGGGTGCACGGCGGTCCGGTGTCCTACCCGCAGCTCGGTTCTCCCTGGAGCGCTCCGCAAAGTGAGAACCGGGTGCCCTTCGGGAGTGATGTCCAAACCCAGATGGTTCCGGTCGAGACGAACTATGACGGAAACGGTAGCAACTGGGTGGCGTCAATCCTGGTCGGCGAGCTGCAGGCCGGTGATGGGTTCTTCACCCCGGAGCAGGGCTCGCAGATTGTTGTGAAGTGCATTCTGGGCAAGTTCTATGGCGACAATCCCGTCAAGAGCAACGTCAAAGTGAACGAGAAGGTCACCATCGATGGTCACGAGGGCTGGCTGGTGGAGTCGCAGCTCACCTTCGACATCGTCGGGCTGAAGACCAAAGGCGAGCTGCTCATCGTGGCGATTGTCTCGGCCGGAAACAGGTCAGGTCTCTACTACGCCTCGATCCCCGACACCACGCCCGAACTCGTACAACCCGCTCGCGACGCCCTGAAGCAACTGCAGGTCAACGGTTAACTGTGTGGCCGAGCTTGTCGAAGTCCGCGGGTAGGCGCCCTTCACAAGCTCAGGGCTCAGGGGTCAACAAGTAGCTAGACCGCGGCGTTCTTTCATGGCCACCACGCGTGCTGCGCTCTCGCTAACTCGCTCTGCGAAAGCTCCGTCGTCCGATGCCTCGTCCTTGATCGCGTCGGCCATCCTGGTCGCCAGCCTCGCGTCACCGATGATCA